>CAZHHT010000108.1:0-11178 GCA_964532455.1 uncultured Anaerolineales bacterium | reverse complement strand
GCCCGGTCTGTTCCAGACGGGCCGGCTTGCTCAAACAAGAATTGCTCCAGATGCTTGGTCTCCGTCGGCCCATAACGTCGCAGATCAAGATAGGCAAGAAGAGAGGCGCGATGCTCAATCAGCGTCTGCCTGCGCTGTTGGTAGGTCTGGATCAAGTGAGCCGGAATACTAAGCTGGACACTGACATATGTCAGCAGGGCATCGATAACTTCCAATGGGTCTTGGGCAGGAAAACGATTGTGGACCCGCACGAAAGCCAGTTGATAGGCAAATCCCAGGCGGTTGTGGGGGCGGTGAGATTGATGGATTTTGGTAATATCTTTAGAGCTGAACCGGGTAACTTGGAGTAACTGCTGGCGAGGAAATGTATCTACCGACATCCGAAACCTTCCTTTCCTTGAAGATTTGATTGCGACGGATGCATATTACCATCAATCCTCAGTTGGAACGACCAAGCATTTTGATCTCCTTTTAATATTCAAATTTACCAAACGCCAGAATTTCTCACTATTTGGATAGTTTTATCCCCTAACAACGTCGTGAAAGCGTTCTCTGATCCCGTACATTTTCGCACGATTCTGCAAGATACCTACAATACCCAAAGAGGTAAAAAGATCAAGAAATAATGAAAGTATGTTCCTAAGCAGCCAATAGACCATAAACCTCACCCAATATGTAATTGAAATCCAAAGTGGCAAAGCATACCACGCACTAAGAAAGTGGAGACTCATTATTGAGTTATTGATTATTTGGACAAAAATAGCTATTGAAAGAACTCGGATGGCATATTTGCACTATACAGGGTCCAATCAAGTGGGCGATATCGAACTCGAATCAGAAGAAAAATTGAAATCGAGTTGCCCTTAATAATTTTGATTGAGATATTGAGCAATTAACTGTGGCCCTTTCAAAATTATATGTTGTCTATGCCTAGTTACTGTCTATAATGCACCTGAAAAGAAAAGGCAAACCCGGTGAAAACCGGCGACGCAAAGCCATGGGTCTAACACTATGCCCCGGGCATAGTTATGATCGCCAGGCCGCCTAGTACAACTTGGTAAGCTTTAATCTATGGTGGCTTGGATGTATGTCCAGGTCATTTTTGTTTATACAGGTGGCCGGGGAATATGTCGGAAACAGATAGCGCGAATTACCCATAAGGAAAGTTGCGGCGAAAGGAGATAAAGCTGCTTGATACTAGATATCCATAATCGCACATTGTTACTAAAACTAAAACAAACCTATAGTGGAGGAATTGATGGAAAAAGATAAAAAGCTAAAATTAATGAGATTCTGGCTCTTTGGGACTTTTGTCATCATCGTAACCGGTGCTACTATTTATATTGGCGGAGTAGTGGGAGCGGGGACAGCTATCTTTAGCGAGATGAGATATTGGATCGTGGTTATCATCTCTGCAATATTGTGTGGAATCGGGTACTTCGCTTATAACAAATATCTTGATCGAAAAAAATAGTTTGTTTTTCGCTTTGTCCTGATTTTGACTTATGAAGCGTTTTCAAGTTCTTTATTAAGCTCCTCGGTTTTTTACGTACTTGCTGACATAATTACCAATGCCGTGTGAGATATACTTCTCACGATCTCCTTCAAGTGCATACGCAAGCATAGCAAGGATGGTATGAGGTGTCTACTTTCAACTGTTACTAAAAATGAAATGTTGACAAGACCTATATAGCCAAAGTGAGTAATTCACCCTAGTAAGTAAAGAGTTAATCCGGTTCAAATGGTCCTGGCCCAAAAAAAATGTACCGCCACCCAATGGGGTGTTGATCTCCTTGAAAAGAATGGTTGCGATGAAAAAATATCAATAAGGAGGTCAGAGATGGCAAAAAAATATCCGGCAAAAATAGAATTTTAGGTGGTGCTGGAATCGCTACAGAGTGAGAAATCATTTGGACAGGTCGCGAAAGCCTATGGTGTACACCCGAATTCAGTGAATAAGAGGAAACAGGAATTCATAGAGAAGGGGGCAGATGTATTCGATCCATTTTTCGGCACAAAAGAAAAACACTATGGTTTGGGGTTAAATATTTGTGATCTGATGATCTCTCGGAGTTATGGGGATTTTATAGGAAAGGAAACAGCCTAAAAGGGTACATGTGTTGTATTTATATTAATAAAGGGAGGATGAACATGGCAGCCAGTATATTAATTGTTGATGACGATAAAGGGGTTCGCGAATCCCTGGAAGAGTTGCTGCGGATGGAAGATTACCAGGCGGACTCAGCCAGTGCAGGCGAGTCCGCTCTGGAAGCCCTGTCCGGAGAGAAATATGACCTGGTGCTGCTGGATATCAGGATGCCCGGCATAGATGGAGTGGAAGTGATGCATGAGATCAGGAAATATCATCCTGAGACCCGGATTATTATTATCACCGGGTATGGATCGCTGGAATCAGCCATTAAAGCCATCCGCAGCGGCGCGCAAGACTATATGCTGAAACCCTATACTGGGGACGATATCCTGCTCAGCGTCAGCAAGGCTTTATCTGAAAAAGAAACCCGGACCAGGAAAGAAATCTTGATTGAGCAGCTGGAGTCTTCGCTGGATCAGCTAAAGGATGTAGAAGGCATCCGCACCCAGGAGTTACCAGCCAGGAGAGTGGTGAACCTGCCCAGGGGGATCACGGTGGATCTTGAGCGGCGTGAAATGTGGCGGGGAAGCGAACGCGCTCAGTTGACGCCCACAGAAAGTAAATTGCTGAGCATTTTTCTCGAAAACAGGGGACGGGTGATGACCCATCAGGAAATTGTCTTCCTGATCCAGGGGTTTGAGATCCCTGAATGGGAAGCGCCGGAAGTTTTAAGGCCGATGATCAGTCGGCTGCGCAAAAAATTGGCTCTCTTTGCGGGGGTGGAGGAGTGGGTCAGTAATGTGCGCGGCACCGGCTACCTGTTTGACCCGGAGTGAATCAGACCTCTCTTAATTAAACAAAAAGACCTTCCTCGTTTCGGGGAAGGTTTTTTGATTTCAGAGAGCGGGTGACGGGATTCGAACCCGTGGATGTCAGCTTGGGAAGCTGATGCCTTACCGCGCAAACCGCTGTGTGGCATCACCCGCGTGTTCTGTGTTTAGTGCCTTTGTGGAACAGATCAAAGTTGTATGTCAAGTAAATCCACACCTAATTTTGATGACAAACGTAATTTTCTTGGAAATCCTTACAATAATGTATGTTGATCGGGATGTAACCGGGAGAATCTTTTTATATAATGTTACTGTTTAGTGACATTTACGGGCTAATAAAATTTACTCAACCGAAAATCCTGAAAATTATAAAGATTCAAATCAATATAATATCCCGCTTGAAATATTGGCCATAACAATGACAACAAAACGAAAAATCCTTTATATTGAGGATAATCATAAAGATCTAAAATTCTTGCAGAATCATTTTGTTAGTGAGAATCTTCCATTTAATCTAACAACAGTGAATTCTGTGCCAGATGCAAAAGAAGAGCTACGGTCATTTGGGTTCGATTTAGTCTTATGCGAATATCAACTTGGGGAATTCACAGCATTCAATCTAATTGATGATTTGGAGGAAATTCCATTCATTATTCTCACCAGAAAGGGCAGCGAATCAATTGCTCTTCAAGCGTTAAAGTCCGGGGCATCAGATTATTTAATCAAAGATCCACAAAAAAATTACTTATCTGACTTATCTACAGCGACTGTAAGTACATTTCATGAGATGGATCAGAAAAAAGAAGACCAACTTTACCAGAAGCAGTTGGAAGAGATAGTTGCTGAACGCACACATGTTTTACTTGAATCTAACCAACGTTTGTCGGAAGAAGCTTTACAGAGGGCACAAGCGCTGGAAGATTTAAAGGAAAGCAGAGAGGTCTACCGACGATTTTTCCAGACCTCTAGAGACGCAGTGTTCATATCCTCGCTTGAGGGTCGTTGGATCGATATGAATTTGGCTGCCATTGAACTTTTTGGATATCAGGATAGAGATCAAATTTGGAGCGATAGCATACTGGATCTTTATTGGGAATCTGATGCCCGCAGGAAATACACGCAAACCATTCAGGAACACGGGTTTGACAAGGACTATCCGATTAAACTCAGGAAGAAGGATGGGGTAGTTTTGATGCACTGATATCTGCCGTACCCCATGAAATTTGTGGAAAGGTAGTTGGATACCAGGGATTCATCCGAGATATTTCTAAAGAATTACCGACAGAAAAAGAGCGACAGCAGCTAATAAGACAGCAAACCGTAATTGATGACCTCTCATAACAATGGGAACAATTATTCCTCTGGATGACCTCTACCAATGCATTGCTGCGCATATCAAAGACTTTTTTGAACCCGATGTATTTAATATTTTGAAATTTGACCAAGAACAGGATTTTGCTCAGTTAGAGTTTGAGTGGAAAATAAACCGGAATAAAAAAACAGGAGAATTATTCCCTGCCAGGTTTGATTTTATTGATCAGAATATTCAAAGGCAAGTGAACCAATCTGGAGAACCCTTCTATATTCCTGATTTTTGGTATTATCTCCGGGAAAATGATCTAGAGATTCCAATGTCCAATCACAGAGGTGGGAAATCCAGTTTGAATAAAATCAGCGATCAGCTGAATTGTTCAATGCTTCTGGTCCCTTTGGATGTAGAGGATCAATTGATCGGCGTATTACAAATACTTAAGGGAAAAACAGAGGCTTACTGTCAGGAGGATTTAGAAGTCCTAAAGAGGATCGCAAATGTGGTAGCGATCGGATTGCAGAAAGCTTATTTATACAAGGAGTCAGAAAAACTTGTTGAAAAATTAACAACTTTGCAACGGATTGAGCAAGTGATCCTGGAAAACTTATCTTTGCCCACCACCTTGGATATCTTGGTAGATCAGCTTGTGAACGAGCTGCGAGTGGATGCGGTGGAATATTGTATTTCCACCCCAAATTAAAATCATTAAAATTTATCACCCAAGCCGGGTTTAGGCAAAATATCCTTCAGCACACTGATTTAGAGATTGGCGAGGGATATGCAGGGACTGCAGCGCAGAATCGCAGCACGTCTTTATCCCGGACCTTTCCAAAGTAGATAGTGAATTAAACACAGCGCTGGAATTTACTGCAGAAAAATTTATTTCCTATATTGGCGTCCCCCTGCTGACGAAAAGTAAATTAGTTGGTGTGCTAGAAATATACCACCGCAGCCCGCTTGATCCTACTCAAGCATGGTTGGATCTTGTGGAGATGGTGGCTGGTTTAGCTGCAATCGCTATTGATCTTCAAAATATTCATACGGATCTTGAAAGGTCTTGAGAGAAGATCACCAAAGCGTTTGATGCTATCATCGAGGGTTGGACGACAGCACTTGAATTGCGCGGCATTGAGGCAGAGGGGCATTCACGTCGGGCGGTAAAAATTTCCCTGCAATTGGCTGAGAAACCAGGGATAACTGGCGACAAATTATTAGATATTCGGAGAGGAGCTCTTCTGCACGATATTGGAAAAATGGACATTCCCGGCCAGGTGTTGAATAGGGGTACAGACTTATCAGATGAGGAATGGAATATGATTGGACGACATCCTGAAGCTGCTTATGATTTACTTAAATCAGTTGATATTCTTCATACCGCTTTAGATATACCCCTTTATCACCATGAACGTTGGGATGGAGAGGGTTACCCTTATGGATTAGCAGAGGAAGATATTCCTTATCATGCAAGAATCTTTGCCATTGTTGATGTATGGGATGCGATGTTAACTGATCAGCCTTATCGAAAAGCATGGTCAAAAGAAGACGCGCTTACCCATATCACAAATCAATCAGGCAAACATTTTGATCCAAAGCTAGTAAATGCATTTTTAGAGATCATAAAAGAAGACAGGTTTCTAAGTGAGAAACCGGAGCAAATATTGACATTAGAATAACACCTGGATAGATAAAGGGATTTGAGAACATATTTTTGATGATGTATCGATATTTACTATTGTCTTGATTTGGAGATGGCGAAAATATTAAAATAAAAACTACACCTAAGTCAATAGAACATTTAATGGCGGCTAAGGAAATTGCAATGTTTCTGCATATATAAATACCTATGATTAATACGGATTCATAAAAAACAGGTAATCATAAGTAACTATTAATAGAGGATAATCGAAATGGGCAACGCTGATACAAACTTATTCGCGCAGAACATATCAGGATTATGCATTCATGAAATTATTTATGATAAAAATAGAGAAGCTGTAGACTATATCATTCTAGCCATAAACCCCTCGTACGCTAAAACACTAAATATCAGCAGAGAACAAGCTGTAAAAGCCAGGGCCTCAGAACTATTTGGTGATGAGAAACCATCGTTTCTCGATATTTACTCCCGGGTTGTTGAAACTGGTATTGCGGAAGAATTTCAAGCAAGTTTTCCACATATAGAAAAAGATTTGCACATCAAAGCGTTCGCAATCGGTGAATCCAAATTTGCTACAGCTATTTTAGATTTGACGGCGGAGGACCGCGCGGAGCAGGCAGTCAAACATCTCAACGATATCCTGCGAGCTATTCGAAACATTAACCATCTTATTGTCACAGAGAAGGATCGAGAGCGCCTCCTTCAAGGTGCTTGCAAGGAACTTGTTAGAAACCGGGGTTACTACAATGCTTGGATCGTCTTATTGGATGAAGATAAGCAATTTGTGATGAGCTTTATGGAAGGATTGGGTGAGGATTTCATCCCCCTGCTGGAAAAAATAAAACTAGGCGGTTTGAGCGCTTGTGGACAAAGGGCGCTGAAAAAAAACGGTGTAGAAGTCATCCCAGACCCACCCGCTGATTGTGGTGACTGTCCCCTGGCAACGACTTATGCTGGGCGGGGAGCCATGACTGTGCGGCTGGAACACGAAGGTCATGTCTATGGGCTGTTAGCGGTATCGAACCCAAGTAAGTTTATTACCGATGTGGACGAACACAAATTGTTTCAAGAGGTTGCCAACAACCTGGGCTTTGCCCTGTACAGTATAGAATTGGATGAGATACGTACGCTTAACGAAGAGACGCTGCGGATGAGTGAGACGCGCTACAAGGCAGTGGTGGAACACTCGCATGACGGAATTCTGATAGTGGGCGAAGATTACGGTTTTGAGTATGTAAACGATAAGTTGTGTGAAATACTCGCGCGCAGACATGAAGAGATCATCGGTCATGATTTTCGAGAATTTCTGGACGAGGAGAGCCATAGGTTGGTGAGTGAGCGGTACGTGAAGCGCCAGAGGGGAGAAGATGTTCCACCCCTCTATGAATTCAACATTCTAAGAGAAGATGGCGAGAAAAGATGTGTGGAGATAAGCACTGCCATTGTTCTTGATTATGATGGAAAAGCAAAGACGATAGCACAAATTAAGGACATTACAGACCAAAAGCTTTCGGAAGAGGCGCTGCAGGAGAGCGAAGAAAAACATCGCAAACTTATTGAAATTACTTCTGAAGGTTTCTGGTTTCTCGATTCTGAATATAAGACCATTGATGTGAATCAATCACTTTGTAATATGCTTGGTTATTCAAGAAATGAGATCCTTGGTAAAACTCCCTTTGAGTTTGTTGATGCTGAAAATGAAAAAATATTAACAGATCAGATCTCACACATAACATCCACTTTGCATGGAACCTACGAAATTTCGCTGAAAAATAAAAAGGGCAATAATATCTCCACTCTTATTAACGCAACTTCATATGTTGATAATAACGAGAAACTTGCCGGATCTTTTGCGTTTGTTACTAACATTACTGAGCGAGTGCAAAAGGAGGAAGTAATAAAGCGGTATTCAGAACGCATGCAAGCCCTTAATAAAATAGTGATAAGGCTTATTAAAGAATTCGATTTGAACGAGCTCGTGAAATTAATCGTTTCCCAGGCTGTTCATTTGGTGGGGGGAATTGCGGGCTGCTATAATGAACTCTCGTCCGATGGGAAAATATTGGATCTGAACTACCACGCAGGGTACGATACTTTGCCAGTGGATACCACGATAAAACGGGGAGAAGGTCTGGTAGGGAGTGTATGGTCCGCGGGAGAGACGATAATCGTTGACGATTATGCCGCCTGGGGTGATCGCGCGCAAAAATGGGTGGAGCACTATGGCCATGCGGCTTTGATTGGTGTGCCCGTGAAGCATCAAGAGGATTTCTTCGGAGTGATCGAAGTTAAGAGGGAACCAGGAAAAATATTTTCAGAAGAGGATAAGAGTTTGTTAGAACTATTTGCCAATCAGACTGCGGTTGCCATTCATAATGTGAACTTGTTTGATCGATCCAACCGACGTTTGAAGCGTTTGAAAGCATTACGTGAAATTGAGGAGACTATCTCTAGCAGCCTGGACCTTAATCTTACACTCAATATTTTGATTAAGCAGCTTATTGAAAATCTCAATGTCGATGCGGGGGATATATTGTTGCACAACTGTTCCTTAGGCACTCTGGAATATATCACAGGTTGGGGTTTCAGAACCGATGCTCTCCAACACGCGCAATTGCGAATTGGTGAAGGACAAGCTGGAAGAGCAGCCCTGAATCGCCGCATCGTTCATATTCCCGACTTAACCCAGGAAACCATGTCCTTAGACCGAGCCAAGAAGATCAGGCTTGAGGATTTTATCACCTACTTTGGAATTCCTCTGATTGCAAAAGGAGAGGTTGTAGGTGTCTTAGAAGTATTTAATAGAGTCCGCTTTGATCCATCTTCAGAGTGGTTTAATTATCTAGAAACACTTGCAGGACAAGCGGCGAATGCCATTGATCGTCTCAATCTCTTTGATGACCTACAGATCTCAAATATCAATCTATCTAAAGCTAATAATGACGTCATTACAGGCTGGTCCCGAGCCTTGGAACTCAGGGATCTTGAAACACAAGGTCATAGCGCGAGGGTTGAAAAGTTAACTATGAAAATAGCACGGAAACTAGGGGTGATGGGAAAAGAGTTGAATTATATCCGACAGGGGGCTTTATTACATGATATAGGAAAAATAGGCGTTCCGGATAGTATATTGCTGAAACCAGCAAAACTGACGGATGAAGAATGGGAAATAATGAAAAAACATCCCGCCTTTGCTTATGAAATGCTCTCACCGATTGAGCATCTACGGCCAGCTATAGACATTCCCTATTGTCATCATGAGAAATGGGATGGTACAGGTTATCCTCGAGGATTGAAAGGTGAGGATATTCCATTATCTGCTCGAATTTTTGCTGTAGTAGATGTCTGGGACGCACTCAGATCTGACAGGCCTTATCGCAAGGCGTGGTCAGATGAGAAAGCCCTGGACTACATCAAAGAGCAACCAGGCAAACATTTTGATCCTCAGGTGGTGGCAGTGTTGCTAGATATTTTTGGGGAGAAATAAAGGAGTGTGTAGAATAAATTGTGTAAATGGATTATCCTACTAAACTTAGACCAGAAGGAAAATCCATGACGCAGGAAAAGAACACCACGGATCAAGACAACTCAAACAAACTGCCGGGGGCAGAAGAAGTTGCCCGGGAACTGGGGAAAGCCAAATCCATTGAGGTATTTTTTGCACATCCCTTCAAAAAAGTTCAATCCAGATCCTCGTAAGTATCATCTGGGCCCTGGACTAGCTGGACCAACGGGGGCATTTGAACAGAAAATTACGGTTTGGAGATTGCTATTTACTCACTGTTAGAAGTGAAGGATACCTGCTAAGTGGTAAATGAGCCGCCCTCAGAGCGTTTGGATGAGTGAAATGCATACTTATATTGCCCCTGTAAACAAGTTATAATGTAGTATTGCGTATAGGCAATACTACATTGTAAAAAACCTCATCGTAAACTTTAACAAAATTAACTAATCTAGATTATTCAACACAATAACCTTGTCCAGTAGAACAAAAGACAAAGCCAAATATTTCGGATTGAAATATTTAATGGATGAACACATTCTCCAAAGTATAGCCATTTCAGTAAAAAGCAGGAGATATTTCCGGATTGGGGTTCAGGAAAACAGCACTTTCATGTGAAGCTGCCGAGACAGAATGCTACAAATACCTTGAAAGGGCAGGGGCAATCCAACATTGATCTAACCCAAGGGTTTATTTTCTATTCTTTTGTGTCGCCTATTTGGGTATTTTTGCATATCCCCTCAAAAAGGTATATTCCGGATTAGAACAACCCAATTCTTGCATCTATATTTGACCAAGAGGGCACAAGGGCGATGTTCCTAAATTTCGCTGACACTAACAAAAACGACAACTCCGGAAATTACAATTGTGAACCCCGAGAAGTATAATTATTCATATAACACTCATGCCATAAAGGATATAAAAAAGTGAGCGACTTTAATATAAACTTATTATTCAATAACATGTCTGAGGGATTTTGTATACATGAGTTGATATATAACAAAGCAGGCAAAGCCATAGACTATAGCTTTCTTGAAGTAAACTCAGCGTACGAAAAAATGCTAAACATAAGCAGTGAAAAAGCCGTGGGCAGTCGTGCCTCAGATCTGTATGGAGCTGCCGAACCGCCGTACCTCAATATTTACTCCCGCGTTGTTGGAACAGGTACTGCGGAAGAAATTGAAACCTATTTTGCGCCCATTGAAAAATACTTTATGATCCGGGCCTTCGCAATCGATGGAGACAAATTTGCTACTTTATTCATAGATATTACCGCGCGTGCTCAGGTGGAAGACGTGTTAGTGGAACACCGTGAGCACCTGAAGGGTTTAGTTAAAGAGCGCACAAAAGAACTCGAAGGAAAAATTATTAAACAGCGGGAAATACTTGGATTCTGGGCAGGCCGCGAGGTGCGGATGGGGGAAATGAAAGAAATCATTAAGAAATTGCATGAACAGCTGGGGGACGCCGGATTAGAACCAGCGATTGATGATTCGTTTTTGCGAGAAGAGACGATGAGCAGTTTCCTATATCCACCAGTTTAGTAGATCTTTTGTTGATAATACGTTCCCATAATTTACCAATCAAAATGAAAAACCACCCGGATTAGAGACCAGGACAAAATGGGGAAACCAGTTTTAACAAATCTTTCTATTTTTTCCTTCAGCTTTTTTGTAATTGCCAAGCTGTAGCCAATTCAGGGTCATGTTGAACGAAATATTTGTAGGAAATATAGAAAATGGGGCGATCAAGATCAGGATTTATGAGCTTACGCACATTGGCTAA
>CAZHHT010000107.1:0-11227 GCA_964532455.1 uncultured Anaerolineales bacterium | reverse complement strand
AAGCCGGCAATAATCCCGCCCTTCCCCACACAATCTTCAAGCTCTGCAAGGGCCCGGTCAAGAAGTTCCTCGCCCAGACCTTCCCGCTCATAGGATGTTCGTCCCGGGGGAAGGATGGGCCCATCCAGCAGAACCACAGATTTATTCCCTAAATCCCGCGCACATGAAGCAGCCAGTTCCAACTCCAATGAGAACCGGATCGTGTCGATCAGTTTCTGGCCGCTGGCAGCTTTCGCGCGGAGAAGTTCCCCGGGAGACATAAACCTGGATACATACCGGACTGGAGAAGTGGTAGCCATCGCGTGGGCATAGGCCCAGGGCAGAGGCTCTGCAGTATCAGGATAGATCTGAGAACCGTCCACCCCTAAAAGTTCTGCTTTTACTGGATGAAAGTTATCCACAGCTTCCCAGGGATCCTCATCTGTAGGGAGAGCTCCCTTGTATCCAGTTGGTGGAGAAAAATCCTTTCCTTTTGCCCCCTTGAAAAGATTGACCAACTGCCCATGCGGGTGGATGCCGTCATAAGACAGCTCGTTGATCTTTGAACCGAGGTTTTCAAGCCACATCGCTCCTCCTTTCATGCATGACGTAGTAGGTGATCAGACGATTTGCATCCTTCACCATTTCATCCACAACCTGCCCGATGAGCGGTTGAAAGTGGAATTTTGACATATCCACGAAGATCGATCTCGCATAAGCAGCTTGCCAGTCAACGTCAGCCAGGGCCGGTTCAGGAACAGGCTGTTTTGTCAGCAGGACCTCCTTGGGACCGTAGATTTTCCCTTTAAGGGTTAGCCTGAACGCCGATACCAATGCCTTTACCGATTTCAAGACCAGTCCTTCTTTGATCCAAAATCCTGCAAAAAGGATCAAAAAGCGGGCCACGTCATTCATCGTTAAAGTTTTCTTGGTTTCTTCCATTTATTTTTTCCTCCTATTCTAATTGTTTGTTTTTTCTTTTTTCCAGATCTCGATCAGCTGGTTGACCATGGGATAGACCTCCCCCTGCAGGGCCAGGACTGCTACCATCAGGATCGGATCCAGTTCGACCTTTCTTTGACCTTCGGTTTCTGTCCCGAAGACTACACCCAACTTCTCCAGGATGGCAATGGCCGGGGAATCATCCGTGAACTGGTAGGTGCGGGTTGGTAGATTGATCATACAGTCACCCCCTGGCAGGTCATGATCTGGACAACATACTGGTAGAGATTCTCAAGCTCATCCACTTGCTCCCTGTGCTGCGATCGGGCCTTGTGTATTTGCGACAGCACCCCTTCCCTATCGCCGTTTTGCAGCAGAGAGAAGATATCATTGGCAAAACTTTCAAAGACCGTATGTGAAGAAAGCTCTTCCAGTCCTTCCTTGACCCTTCTCTGGGCTTGCCCGATGGTGAACTTATTGGCGCGGGAATCTCCCGTACTGTCCTCTTTGAGCTGCTGGAGAGCTTCGATAGCTTCCCCCAAGCGGGGGTTGGATGGGGACAATTTGCGCAAACGTTCCAGGCGCGTGTTCCAGGATTTGGAGACAGCCGAACTTATCTCGGCGCCGTTGGTTGCGGCTCGGATTATTTCATCCGCCAGCATGGTGGTTGAGGCGGTGATGCGCTCCATAGCTTCCTGCATCTGGGAGATCTCCGGCCGCATTTGGTTTAGCAGGATAAGCTCCTGTTTTCTTCGTTTTTCTTTGAGCAGCTGCAGACGTTCTTCCTCTGCTTCTTTTTTGATCTGGACCAGCTCCATTTGCTCTATATCCCTGCTGGCCTGTGCTCTACGGGCTGCAGCATCTGCAGTCAAGGCCTGGACTTCGGCTTCACGCAACGTCTCTACTTTGTGGCGGATGACAGGCGGTAGGGACTTGGATACGATCTCCATTTCCATCCGGATATCCCGCCGGATCTCTTCCCGGGAAGGAAAACGCCGGTCAAAATAATCCAGTCCATCATCCAGATAATTCATTTGAGACGTTGGGTTTCCGTTGCCGTTGGACAGCTCTTTGTAGGCAGCTTTGAGGGATTCAATGTAGTTCATTTCTGCCTCACTCCGCAGGCTGTCATAGTTGTCGAGCAGGTGCCGGTCGCGCAGGTGGGAAAACTCCTGGACATAAGTTTCAACAGTCCGGGTGAATGTGTCAAAACATTCCACCGGGACCCACCAGGCTTTACGGGCCCCTTCCCAGACCTCGACAGCTCCTTCATTACGGCAGATCCTTTTCACCCTCGATGCATGATTGCGCAGGGCGTTCTGGGCCTGTTCTGAGACCAGGGTCTGCATGGTGGTGGTGAAGACCTTGCTGCGGGGATCATCTTCGGGGATTCCCAATTCACTTAGATCGGTCGTGGTTTGGAACCGGCGCAGGCCGTAGGCGTGGACCAGGACCACCGTTCCATCCATACGGGCCTTGATCTCTCCGATCGGCAGGACATCTGCCAGGATCTGGACCAGCTCCGGGGCAGGCAGCCGGGCCAGATCGTTATACAACTGAATGTAGTCGTTCATTTGCTGTACCCTCCTCTTTTTTGATTGAATATTTTTGGATTTTCCCTACTAGAGATATGGATCTTCTTGGATCTGATCAGAAATGATTTTTCTGGTCTGATTACC
Organism: uncultured Anaerolineales bacterium; assembly: GCA_964532455.1. Taxonomy (GTDB): domain Bacteria; phylum Chloroflexota; class Anaerolineae; order Anaerolineales; family UBA11858; genus B10-G9. The sequence goes on along the minus strand of CAZHHT010000107.1, from coordinate 8,627 downwards.
CAAAACCAAAAAACCCCCGCCGGGGCAATTACCGAGCGGAGGTTTTATTTAGTTTGTGAGTAAAATGCTATGTTGGGAATTTTCTAGTTATGCTTTGTCACTATTTTTTTCGCAGAAGGTTTAAATAGTCCCCGGGCAGGAGTATGGACAAGCCAGATCCCTGCTCTACTGCTGATACTCCCACCAGATGTGCCTGATCTAAACTGACCAGGTACTTCACCTTGGCACACAATGCAGCAGCAACCACAGGAGCATCTTTAAACTCTGTGTACTCCATGGCGGTCAGGACTTCCTTTTTGCTCGGGCGCACCATTCTGAATGGCACTACGCTGAACAATGTTAGTAGATTAGGGACGACCTCGGGAGCCTTCTTTTTGAGATTCAGTAATGCTTCATTGCTGACTAGGTCGCTGATGACAAGCTGTATTTCCCCCTGGATGCCCAACCGAATTATTTCCCGCGAAGCCCCTGATTTAGAGTATGCCGCGGAAAAAAGCACACTCGCATCAAGAAAAGCGTCCATCACCGCGCATCCGCAGAGATTCCATACTCATCTTCAATCAACTGGCTGCGGATTTCGCGGCCGTCATCAATGAGCTCTTCAAGGGAAATTCCTCTTTCTTTGAGTGCTTCTCCGATGAGATCAAGAGTTTCCATGGCCACAATTTCCTGTGGTCGGATCAATACGCCCTGCTCTGTTTTCTCAAATGCCACCAGGTCTCCCTTTTCCAATCCCAGCTCGTTCCTAAACTCCATGGGTATCGTGACTTGTCCTTTGGCCTGAACCCTGGATAACTTTGTTAACATCACACACCTCCTTGTGGTCATACTTCCATACAGTCATACTTCATGATAATTTTACAATCTTTTTAGCCCCCTGTCAAGTTTTTCCCTATGCGCGGGACTGCACTTCATACTCAAATCCCCCTTTTTCAAGCAGGGCAAACAGCCGGGTTTTGGCTGCATCCCAACCTACTTCCGTAGCCATTTCGTTGAGATCCTTATGCCCATCATACTCCCCCACAATAGCCCGGCCTTGGGGAATCTTTTCCTTCCAGCGTTCGATCGCTCTTTTACTGGGTTCATCATCCTGGGACAGAAAACCCAGATACTTCTTTTTCTTGAGTTCTTCTACCAGGTGCCAGGCAATCCCAGTTCCGCAGGGCGAACAACTGGGCACTCCCATCAAAAGGGCTGTACAGGCATCCATGATCGACTCGTGTACGATCAACGGCTGCCACCCGCTGAAGCGGTGCAGGCCCCAGATCACCTTGGGTAGGCCGTTCAATGTAAGGTATTTTGGATTTTGATGCTGGTCCAGGCTTCGGCCAATGATCCCCAAGACACGACCATCTCGATCGATATCTGGAAAAGCGACCCTGCCTTTCATGAATTCCCAGCGCCGGCCGTCCTTGGCGTTGACATAGATCAGGCCGGCTTCCACTGCCAGTTCGCGGAACACGTCTTCTGGCAGCATCGAAAGCATCACACCCAGGTTGCCATTGGCATATCCGATCTTATGGGTCCGGATGAATTCTTCGGTCATCCCTCTCCCGGTCAGATACGCCAGGGCTTTTTCTTCCTGGAGAAGATTTTGATGATAGATCTGGGTCACATGCCCCAGCAGAAATAGTACATTCTGGGACAGTTCCTTCTTTTTATCTTCTCGTTTCTGCGCTTTGACCTGCTGTTGTTTAAAATTCTTTTCTTCCAGGATGCTCACTACTTCCTTGAACAGGATCTTGTTGCGAGAATCCCAGTTGTCCAATCCGAATTTCATCGACCCCACAAAATCATACACATCTCCCCCAATGTGGTCATGAAAACAGAACCACAGTCCTTTGTCCGGATCGACTGAAAAAGATGGGTTTTTCTCTTCGTGGAAAGGACAGAGCGCCTTTATTCTTCCGCCCCGGGTGTCCATATCAACACCGTAGGCTTGTAAGACTGTTAATAGATCTGGTTTTTTATCCATAAAAACCTCCTACACCTGTATCACACTGGTTTCCCGCATACCCCGAAGATAAGGGCTGGGTGGAGAACCAGGTACAGTGAGGGCCAGGCGGTCCTTGGCTCGGGTCATACCCACAAAGGCCAGGTTTTGCTCCGTTTGTGGGTCATCGGAATCCACCGGTATCCGTCCTGCGATCCAGCCAGGAATGATCACTCCCTGGAATTCCGTACCCTTGCTCTTGTGGATGGTCATCACAGTTACTCCCTTCTCGGTATACTTGACACTCTCCACTTTCTGACGAAATTGATCGGCAAATTGTGAAAGGGTATTAAATTCTCCCGAGAGGGAAACAATCTCCTCCAGGTCGCCTGGAGCGCTGAACAAGCCATCTCTCAGTAGTGTATCACGCAGGGGCGCAAGCAAATGTCTCACAACCTCCTGGATCTTGCCGTCCTTCCCGTACTTACGAAGAACATGTTGATTATGAGCATGACGCTGGAACATTTTGATCGCTTTCATTTGTTCAGCAGCAGCAAACTGGGAATCACTGATCAACCAGGCCATCTCTTCCCAGGTCACACGCTCGCTGCCAATCAAGGAACGGGTCATCATCCCCAGGGAAGGGCCAGGAAAACTCATCACTCTGTCGACAGCTCTAAGGTCCGTGGGATAAAGAGCCATCCAGATATGGGCCAGGGCACCGCTTACAACTTCCCTTCCGAAGAAAGATCCCTGCGCCAGAGGAACCTCGGCGTGAGATAGTCCATGTATGATCTTGGCGTTGTTGCTGGATCTGGTCAAGATAGCAATATCATTCGGCTTGATCCCTTTGATACCCCAATCCTTGATGATATTTACCAGTGTGCGAACCGTCGTATTGATGTCGTCGATGGACGATTTATAGATATTGACCGGGATACCCAACGAATCTCGCGTCGAGATCATACCTGTTGCGTCAGGGCCGGCCAGGTGTTTACTGCTGGACACGATCTCCGGCGTGGAGCGGTAGTTTTCGCTCAGCGTCCGAACAGACATATTCTGAGGGAGCAAGTTAGACAATCTCCCCCAGTCTGCCCCCCGGAAGGTGTAGATCTGCTGCGAGGGAGAGCTGTAAAGCTCAGACTTATCCAGAAAAGGTTCTATCAAGGGATACTCCAGGAAAGGATTCATGTCCTGAGCCTCATCGACAAGGGCTAACTTGTAAAGGTTGATTATCTGTTCCCGGACCCGGGGATTTTGGATCTCTCTGGCACCTAGTTCCAGGATGCGGGTGAAATCTACCAGGTTTTCCTCGTCTAAAAGAGCCATGTAGCGGTCTGCTGCTTCCACCACCTGGGGGCGCAGGGCTTCCCTTGGCACATTCATTACCCGCATCCTTGAAAGAGCATGTTTGACTTCTTCTAATTCCAGGAAATCCTTGTCTACGTCAGTGATCGCTCTCTTGATCAATTCGTCCTGTTCCTTGTCAACGATGATATCCGGGGGTTCTTTACCCCGTATGCTGCAGCCCAGGCGGATCAGCCAATTGGCAAAGCCGTGAAAAGTATGCCCTTCCACAGAACTTCTGGTCCTCTCGGTGATCACGCCGGCTGCCCTTCTTGAAAAGGTGATTGCCAGGATCGAGTAGGGATTCATCCCTGTCTTGAGCCTGTCGTTTATTTGATCTGTCAGGTCCTGGGTTTTTCCTGCCCCGGGACCTGCCAGGGTTAATCTGGTCACTGGACACCTCCTTTTAGGGACTTACTCTCTCCGCTCTTTTACTTTTCTCAGCGGAAGTTTCTTTCCCGTTTTTTTGTTCCAGATAAGCATTTTTGGGATTGTCAAAATCAAGGAGCACTGTACCGCAGTCGTTGCATTCAATTGCGATGTTATAGGTGTACCCACTTCTTGCATAGCGGACTACTTCAACATCATGACCAATGTGCCAGCTTAGCTCCTCAAAGTTACTAGCGCTCATTTTTTTGTCTCCTTTTCCACAACTTGATCTTTCAATGTGGTTGCTATAACGTTTCCTTTTTTGCCGATGAAAAGTTGAACTGCCCCGGGAGATTTTCGCTCAGATTTTTTCAGATCCTGGAGCATTTTAGGGAGCGGCTTAGACATGGCAACAACCCTTTTTTCACTGACCCCCTCAGTGGAGATTTCAGTTGTTTCCTCTTCGCTGTCACCTGGTTTTGAGTCATTGTCAATGGATTCTGATTGACAGTCCAGGCAGGGTTCCTCTTCTCCACCGAATCCCAAACCTCGCCGGTTGAGAGACACAAATCTGTTCCCGCCAATTATCAGATGATCGAGAATTTGTATATCCAAGAGCTTTCCTGCTTTTAGAATTGCCTTGGTTATAGCAACATCTTGCGGGCTGGGGCATGGGTCCGAGCTGGGGTGATTATGAACAACAATGATCGCTGCTGCGTTATATCGGATGGCCGGACGGAAGATCTCACCCACCCTCACCTGAGAGGAATTGAGGGATCCTCTGTAGATGGTCACGATCTTGATCACGTGGTTGCGGGTATTGAGAATGATCACCCGTAGTTCTTCCTGGGACAGGGCAGACATCTCGTATTGGAGCAGGTCAGCCGCGTCTTCCGGGCTGTGGATAACTACCCTGTCCGCCTCAGACCCCTGGCTTATCAGGCGCTGACTAAGCCGCACAGCCGCCAAGATCCGGTCAGAAGTGGCTTTCCCGATCCCGTCGATGTCCTCCAGGGCAATGTCCTGCCCTAACTTTCTCGGATTGCCGTTGCAGGATTCCATCAGCTGGTTGGCGATCTCGATCTGGTTTTCCCCTCCAATCAGCAGGGCTAAGATCTCACGGGTGGACAGCGCCTCCGGGTACTTATCGATCTTGTAGGAAGGCCTTTCTTCTGGGGGTAATTCTGATATTCTTTGCAGCGCCATAGGATACTCCTTTGGTTCGTTGCCGAACCGAAGTTAAGATATGGATTGAATTATTTTTTCAGGTTAGAAAATTACCAGCCCCGGAACACGTTTTCAAAAGCCATTCGCAAACTCCCCCGATCGTCCAATCGCATGGCCGATACTACCCGGTCTGAGAACAGTTCACACTGCTGGTTGGTCACAAACAGCACCAGGGACACCAGGTTGAGCCCGATTTCCTCGCGGACCTTTTTCAATATCCTCAAGAATTCATCTGGAGGGTCAGCAAACTGTCCGTCGGTCAGGAGAAGAATGTCAGCTTTCTGCATCGATTCATCTTCCTGGACAATTTTCAGTGCTGCCTCTAAGGGTTGATAAGGCTCTGTTCCACCCCAGTATCCAAATTTGACCAGTTCAAGGATCTGGGCTGGTGTTGGTTTCAGCCCAAAATCAAAGACCCGAAAATCACCGGGACCCGAAAACGGGATGGCGACAAACCGACGCCCTTCTTCCCTGGCTGCCTTGAATACCGTAAGTGCGATCGCGATCAGGATGGTGCGGTAAGGCTTGGTTGATCCAGAGGTGTCGAAAACAAGCTCAACGGGACCTTTGCCCAGTTCGTCTTCTCCCTCATAGTGCTTGAGCAGTACATCCCCATCGATCGCCCGGGCAAGAAAACTCAGGCGGATCTCTTCCACATCAGAGGCAAGGTAGATAAATTCCTCATCTGCCAGCAGCTCAAGGTCCAGCTCCCCCCTTTCATAGTGGGTGAAATAATGCTGGCCGGAACTTACCTCTTCTCTGACACTTTGGGCAATTTCTTCCACCCAACCCAACGTGTCCATGAGTCCTTTCAACCCTTCCTCGTTCTTGAGGTGCTCTGCCAGCTCTACGATCCCATCCAGATCACCGATCATGCTTGCTTGGCCGTTTTCATTCCCCCACCCCAAGCCTAAGGCATCGGCTGCGTTTTTTACATCATTGAGATCGTTATGTGCAGCCAGAACTGAGTCCCAGGCTGAGGCTTTCATCTGCGCTGGCGAGTTACCCATGGTTTCAAGAGCCTGCCGTTGGGTTTGCTCCATCCTCTCCTGAAGAGCTTTCAATTCCTCTGGAGAGATCGGCAGACCAACCTCGGCTTTCCTCCTGGCTTCTTCCATGGCTTTTTGAGCTTCCTGGTGATTTTGAAGTGCTTCCTGCACCTCTTCAGGGAGATTGGATAGAAACTCGCGGGCAATATGGCTGGTTGCCAAAGCGCTGCCCATAGTGTCTCCCCGGGTCTTTTCCTGCAGACTGGTCCACTCATCAGATGCAGACAAATGGCGGAAGACTTCTGTTGATACCGGGTCGTCCTCCCTGCCTGTAAAGCGAGCCATGCGGTCATGTAGTCCGACAAAGGTGTCGCGCATAATCTCTCCAATCTTCTGGTAGTCGCTGGCCAGGTTCTCTGCAGAGTTGAGAATAAACTGCTGCTCAGTCACATCATGGGCCCATTCCTGCTCTGAGAAGTTGAACGGTTTCTTCCATACAGACGGAAGTTCCTCTCCCCAGGACAAGGGCGTAAGATGGTCTCCAAAAAAATCTTTGATCATCGTTCCTCCTTAGGCCGAGAACTCTGAAGCTTTATCAAGCAGGTCTGAGTTCAGCTCCTGGATCTCTTTGATAAGCTGATCTTTCTTTGCCCCATTTCCCCCGTTCCGAATCCCGTTCAATTGTTTCCTATACTTATTGAGACCTGTCTGGAGATTCATCACGACACTCAGTACATCCGGAGTTTCCGTTTTCAGCTTCGGCAGCTCCTGTTTGACGTTTTCAATCATGGCTTCCGCCTGAACCAGGGTTGCCTTTTCGGGATCTGAGCTGGCCCCTACCATTTTGTGTACCCCTTCCATATCCTCCAGATTGACCCAGAGAATGTAGGCACCAGTATAAAGATCCCTCATCTCGGGCGTGGTGCGCCCATTGATCAACGCCTCAGCTACAATCGCCTGAGCCCATCGTGTAAATCGGCGGGGGCTTACTTCCATGCCCTTACGCTTCATTTCAGCATAGATCTCCCCCATTTTTTCTTTGATCTCTCTGGGCAGTCTCAAAGCCTGGTAATCCACCCAGCCCTGGACAAGCTGAATGTCTCCTGGACTCAGTCGGGGCTGGACTGGTTTACGGCCACCTGTTGCATCCAGTAGGGATAGATAATCACCAGGGTATTTGACCTGCATTCGGAAGAGCAGACGGTCCCAAATAGCGTTTTTGATACTGGGATCCGGAATATCATTGGCCGCAGCAATGCCCAAAAGTAACGGAATATGCTTGTTTCCATTAGAGGTTTTGACTGTCCTTTCTTCCATCGCCTGTAACAGCAGGTTATGGACTACTTTAGAGCCCTTGTCCCACTCATCAATGACCGCGATATCAGTAGTAGGAACACCGCATAAAGCCCGGTCCCATTTATCCTTTTTCAAAGCAGAAATAGAGGGAGGACCAATCAGATCATTCAAGCTGGTAGACGGGGCCAGATTGATAGAATAGAATTCTCCATCAATACCGGCTGCAAGTAGTCGTGCTATGGTGGATTTTCCTGCGCCAGGCAGGGACCACAGGAATACATTACCTCCGGAAATCAGACCCAAGCCAAGCAAATGAGTCGTTTCTTCCATGCCAACAAGCTGACCGGAGATCTCCTTTATCAGATCTCCAACTTCGCTGCCAACCTGCAGGGGGTCGAGTTCAACGGCCTCTGAGGGCGGGCTGTCTACGAGGAAGGCGCGATTATGGGCCAGGTTCAAATTAGCCTTCTGGGGGTCAGAGACGATGACACCCTGATCGGTTTTGATGTATTTCATTTTTTCTCCTTTATGAATTGACAAAACCCCCAACAGCAACCTGTTTGAGGTTTATTGGAAAGACTATAGATTTGGGATTAGGTTGAATTTTTAGAAGCCCAGCTCGGCAATCGATTCGTCTGCAGTTTGCGTGCTTGCAATACTGGATTTCTGGATTTCTTCCTTCAACTTGTAGAAGTCTCGTACCTTGACAGTTACAGGGATAGGAACCCCCCACCCCATGATGACTACTTCCTGTTTGGGTGCCAGGCGTGCCAGCTGTTCAGATAATCCTCGATCGGAAATGCCGGCCAGGGTCCCGCGGATATCGCTGTTATCCCCCAACCATCCCGAGATACGGGTTCCCATCTGGGACATCACATCAGGATCAATTTCGCTGGGACGTTGGTCGATCACGCCAAGGGTAACGCCAAACTTGCGCATCTCCCTGGCTAGGATCCCAAACGTGGTCTGGCGGGCTACTTCTTGATTGAGGAGTTTGTGAGCCTCTTCCAACCAGATGGTCAAAGGCGTTGGTGCTTGAGGGCGTTTTCCGCTTCTGAACTCATTTGTCATCTCCACCCAGCGGGAGCGGATCAGCCGTGAAAGGATATTGGAAACCAGGATCAGGTCCATGTCGGTCTCATAGCGTCCAAAATTGACGATCACTGTCTTGCCATTCTCCAGGCTGTTGATCATATTGGTAATTGCCTTGTTCTGGTGGATATATCCCTTTTTTGCCACTGGCTGCAGCTTGGACCAGGTCGATCTGACACTGGCCGGATGCAGATGATTGATGTGGGCAAAGTAGGCCAGAGACCCAGGTAGAGGATTCTTGTGTTCATCTTCAACCTTGTTCGGGTTGAGACTTGTAAAGCTTTTAAACCATCGGTCTCCGAAATGCGCTACAGCACTTTGGAGAACCAGGTATCCATTTTCGGTCAGGTTCAAAAGCGAGGACATATTCAGAA
>CAZHHT010000106.1:0-11297 GCA_964532455.1 uncultured Anaerolineales bacterium | reverse complement strand
CTTGGCTCTGGTTATTCTTTTAACCTCAAGATCAAAGAAGGTGCCGGCGCATTTGTATGCGGGGAAGAGACCGCTTTGATTGCGTCGATTGAGGGAAAACGGGGGGAACCCCGTCCCCGACCCCCCTATCCAGCTGTGGCGGGGTTATGGGGTAAACCAACCAACGTGAACAATGTAAAGTCATTTGCCATAACAAGCCAGATTATGGTGAACGGCGCAGAGTGGTTTAACAGTATAGGTACAAAAAAATCTACCGGGACAGCTGTTTTTGCATTGACTGGAAAGATAGAACATACCGGTCTGGTTGAAGTGCCCATGGGCATTACTCTGCGGGAGATTATTTACGATATTGGTGGAGGCATCCCCAATAAGAAACGATTTAAGGCGGTTCAGACTGGGGGACCATTAGGCGGATGCCTGCCCGAGGAAGCGCTGGATACACCGGTAGATTTTGATTCTCTGACCAAAGCCGGTGCTACAATGGGATCGGGTGGCATGATTGTTGTCGACCAGGATACCTGTATGGTTGAACTTGCGCGATATTTCCTGACTTTTGCCTCTGCGGAATCCTGCGGGAAATGCGTCCCCTGCCGGATTGGCGGCCAGCGGCTTCTGGAAGTTCTCACACGCATTACCAACGGGGAAGGCAAACCGGAAGATTTGGATGAAATTGAGCGCATCTCAAAATATATGCAGGAAGGTTCGTTATGCGCATTAGGACAGCTCACGCCGGGTCCGGTGATGTCTTCACTGCGATTTTTCCGGGAAGAATATGAAGCGCATATAAATGACAAATTTTGTGAGGCTGGGGTCTGCGCGGGCATGTTCACCTATGAAATTGATCCCGAGTTGTGCGTTGGGTGCGGTTTATGCGTGAAACCCTGCCCTGAGGAAGCTATAACTGGGGAGAAGAAAGCCCCTCATGTGATTAACCAGGCGCAATGCATTCAATGCGGGGTTTGCTATGATGTTTGCAATATGGACGCTATCTCTATAAAACGAAAACCTGAACTAAAGCTGATAGAGCCGGCATAACGGAAGGAGATATCCAAATCATGGGAAAAGTAAACTTTACCATTGATGGAAAGGAAATCCAGGCTGAAAAGGGAATTACGATCCTGCAAGCAGCCCGCCAGGAAGAAATTTATATTCCAACCCTATGTGATCACCCTGCTTTACCCCCGGAGGGGGCTTGCCGGATCTGCCTGGTGGAAATTGAGGGTCAACGGGCTTTGCATCCTTCCTGCACCTACCCGATTTCTGAGGGCATGGAAGTTTCCAGCAACACACCCAGGGTTCGAGCAGCTCGGAAGTTTAATCTGGAATTGTTGATATCTGATCACCCGCTGGACTGCATGACCTGTGAAGCAGCCGGGAATTGTTTGCTTCAGGATCTGGCCTATGAATATGATGTCAAAGAAGACCATTACGAGGGGACTAAACATCATTATTCAGTTAATGATCCCAACCCGTTTATTCAGGTTGATCGCAATAAATGTATTCTCTGCGGCCGATGTGTCAGAGCCTGCCGCGAAGTCAACGGTGTAGAAGCCATCAGTGTTTTTTACCGCGGTTTCAGCGCCTATATCGGTTTTGGGGCGGACAGCTCAATGGACAACAGCCCCTGTGAATTCTGCGGCAGCTGTGTCGAGGTTTGCCCAACGGGTGCGTTGTGGCCTAAACTTTCCCTGGGGGAAGGACGGCCCTGGCAGGTGGACCGGATACAGACTACCTGTCCCTATTGTGGAGTCGGCTGCCAATTGATCCTGGAGGTCAAAGATAACAAGATTATCAAGGTAGATTCGGCTTGGGATGGTCCTTCCAATCACGGATGGACCTGCGTTAAAGGCCGCTTTGGTTATGATTTTGTCCATCATCCTGACCGTCTGGATAAACCCCGGGTAAGGAAGTATTTGCTGGATGGTAAAAAGAAACCAGCCGCAAACAAGCGCAAACCCAAGGTGAAGGGAGATCCCTGGCAGTGGGTGGAAGTTGATTGGGAAACAGCGCTGGGAATCACTGCTAATAAAATGTGCCAGATAAGGGACGATCATGGTCCTGAGAGTATGGGTTTCTTAACTTCTGCGAAGTGTCTCAACGAAGAGAATTACTTGATGAATAAACTGGCAAGGCAGGTGATCGGAACCAACAACATAGACCACTGCGCCAGGCTTTGCCACTCTTCTACTGTGGTCGGTCTGGCCACCGCATTTGGTTCGGGAGCAATGACAAATTCAATTGATGATATCGCTGATGATGCCCAGGCGTTCTTTGTGATAGGTTCAAATACCACCGAGAATCACCCTGTGATTGGAATGCGCATTCGGCAGGCCGTCCGCCAGCGGGGAGCAAAGCTGATAGTTGCTGATCCACGAAAGATCGATTTGGTTGATTTTGCAGTCCTCCATCTCCGTCATAAACCCGGCACGGATATCGCTCTTGTGAACGGGTTGATGCATATTATCCTCGCCAACGGTTGGGAAGATAAAGAGTTCATTAAGAACCGGACGGAAGGCTTTGATGATTTTAAAGCTGTTGTTGATGAATATACACCAGAGAGAGTTTCGGAAATCACCGGTGTTCCGCTGAAGGAGCTCCAGCAAGCTGCCGAGATAGTGGCCCAAAACAAACCAACAGCAGTCTTATGGGCAATGGGGATCACCCAGCACACTACCGGGGTTGGCAATGTAATGAGTCTGGCCAATCTGCAAATGCTACTGGGTAATATGGGTATTCCCGGCGGTGGGACAAATCCCCTCCGCGGACAAAATAACGTTCAGGGTGCCTGTGATCTGGGCGGGCTGCCCAATGTTTACCCGGGTTATCAAAAGGTTACCAGTCCAGAGATACGCAGTGAATATGCCAAGGCCTGGGGCCTGACTGAAGAGCAGCTATCCCTTGAAGTAGGATTAACCGCAACAGAAATGATGCCCTTAGCATTGGAGGGAAAGCTGAAGGCGATTTATATACTGGGCGAGGATCCCTTGATGAGTGAGCCTGATACAAACCATATTCGACAGGCTATGGAGACCTGTGATCTGGTTATCCTGCAGGAAATATTCCCTTCGGAAACTTCCCCTTATGCAGATGTTCTGCTGCCCGGAGCGAGTTTTGCTGAAAAAGACGGCACCTTCACAAATACTGAACGGCGGGTTCAGCTGGTTCACAAAGCGGTAGAATCGCCAGGAATTGCCCGCCCGGATTGGTGGATTGTCTCAAAGCTGGCGAAGAAAATTCTCAAAGAGGGAAAACGCCAGGTTGGTGAAGCTGCGTACAGCGGTTGGGATTATCAGGATACGGCAGAGATTATGGATGAGATTGCCGCCTTGACTCCGATCTATGCCGGTGTAAGCTTGCAGCGTCTATTGAACGGAGAAACCCTCCAATGGCCGGTTAAAGACCGGGATCATCCCGGGACTCCGATTTTGCATGTCGGCCAGTTTGCCCGCGGATTGGGTCTGTTTACTCCTGTTGAACACATCCCCCCTGTAGAAATGCCTGACAAGAACTATCCAACGATTCTCAGCACAGGGCGTGTGTTATACCACTGGCATGGTGGGCAAATGACTCGCAGATCTAAAGGTCTTCTGGAGATCTATCCCGAAGCCTTGATTGAAGTCAATGATTTTGATGCGGAAAAATTGGGATTAAACGGTAACAAAAGAGTTCGAGTATCTTCCCGTCGGGGAACAATTGAAGCCCAAGCGATGATCACCGACCGGGTACCACCAGGCATGGTTTTTGCCAATTTCCATTTCCCGGAAACCTCTGCAAATGAGCTGACTATCGCTGCTCTTGATCCGGTGGCAAAGATACCGGAATTTAAAGTTTGTGCAGTTAAAGTGGAAGCAGTATAAGGACACTGGCTGCCGTGTTGCAGCTGGAGAGAGGAACAGGTTTGTCAAGTGATGATAAAGGATGAGTCACAGAAATTTCCTAGGGCCACAGGAAATCCAAAACAACGTGCAAGATTGTTAGCAGCATTGTTTGTTGCCCAGGAACAGTTTGGTTGGCTCAGTACGGAAGCCATTGAGCGCGTTTCCGAAAGGTTGGCGTTACAATCTGGTCAGGTTCGGTCAACCGCCAGTTTTTACTCTATGTTCAAATTGGAACCGCAGGGGGAATTTAGAATTCAGGTTTGTGAGGGGTTATCCTGTTATCTTGTAGGGGGTGCTGAGCCGATTATCGACTATCTCTCCAACCTGCTGGGAATTCAGCCCGGGGAAACAACTCCGGATGGGAAATTTACTCTTGAGATAGTGCAGTGCATCGCTGCTTGTGGTTCTGCCCCTGCTCTGAGGGTCAATGATACGCTCTATGAGCACATGACCCTGGAGAGTATTGAGCAGCTGATAAAGAGCTTGCAGGAGGGGGAGTAGTGATGAACACTAGTCACTCATCATCCAGTACCACTTTTCAGCCAGTCCTAACCCGGAACATCCACCGCCCTGGTTCCGAACGGATATCTACCTACCTGGATCATGGCGGCTATCAGGCAGTCCGGAAAGCGCTGGCAATGAAACCCGAGGAGATCATCGAGCAGGTAAAACAATCCGGGTTGCGCGGCCGCGGCGGCGCGGGTTTTCCCACCGGGACCAAATGGGGATTTATGCCCCAGGACAGCGAGCTTCCGAAAATTATCGCGGTCAACACCGACGAGGGAGAACCAGGAACATTTAAAGACCGAGAAATTGTCGAGCAGGACCCTCACCAGGTTATCGAAGGTGTAATTATCGCGGCTTATGCGGTGGGCGCCACCCGGGCTTATGTCTACATCCGCGGAGAATTTTTCCTGGGTGTGAAACGCTGGATCAAAGCCATTGCGGATGCCTATGAATATGGGTTTTTGGGGGAGGACATTCTGGGCAGGGGGTTTAATCTGGAGATGTCTGTCCACCGTGGAGCAGGTGCCTATATCTGTGGGGAAGAAACGGCCATGCTGGAATCTCTGGAGGGAAAGCGCGGGTTACCACGACGGAAGCCACCCTATCCTATCAGCGCGGGTCTGTTTGGTTTGCCAACCCTGGTCCAGAATATTGAGACTCTGGCTTGTATTCCCCATATTATCGAACGGGGTCCGGAATGGTTTGCGAGCATTGGTACTGCAGAGAGCAAGGGACCGAAAATTTATTCCGTCAGCGGTCATGTTAACAGACCGGGAAATTATGAACTTCCTTTAGGCATTTCTCTAGAGGAGATTATTTACAAGCACGCAGGCGGCATCCCGCGAGGAAAGCGACTGAAGGCGGTCATTCCCGGGGGGGTATCCACCCCGATGTTGCCCGCTGATCAGGTTGAGGTTCCGATGGCGTTTGAAACCCTAAAGGAGGCAGGCAGCGCATTGGGAACCGGGGCAATCATTGTTATGGATGAAACCACCTGCATGGTCGAAGCTGCACGCCGGATAAGTAAATTCTTTGCCCACGAATCCTGTGGGAAGTGCACCCCCTGCCGGATTGGGTCTCAGAGGATTTTCGAAATCATGGACCGAATTGAGAAAGGGCTGGGACATCCCGGAGATATTGAGCTGCTTCTGGAAATGGTAAATGGAATTGACGGTCATACTTTTTGCCCCATGGGTTCAGCGTTGGTGAATCCTGTTCGCTCGGCAATCCAGCATTTCCGCGGAGAATTTGAATATCATATCACCAATAAAAATTGCCTGGTAAAAGCCCAGATGCCAAAATAGGAGATTTTCATGACTACGATACTTATTATTGATGATGATCCTGATTTTGTAAACGCAACCCGAATTGTCCTGGAGAAGGAAGGATATAAAGTCGAAAGGGCTGCTGGTGGGAAGGAAGGTTTTCAGAAGGCCCGGAAGAGCAGCCCTGCTCTGGTTATTCTGGATGTGATGATGGATTCGGTGCTTGACGGCGTTTCCGTCAGCCGGAGAATGAATGAGGATGACGCTACCCAGGATATTCCCATTGTAATGGTTACCTCGATTGCCAACACAGATTATGCAGAACTTTTCCCTACGGATGAATACATCCATATCGATGCTTTCTTGAGCAAACCGATTGATCCGGAAAAACTGATTAAAAAAATACAAAGGATTCTTTCCTGAAGTTGTTTGCTTTAAGCGCAGATTGACCTGATCAGGACAGAAAACCCCGGAGGGGATGTTTCTCTGATGAAAAGTATCCTGAGATACCTCAAAAACCTTTACAGCGGGCCGATCCAGGCCGTGATGGTGTTTTCATTTACCTTGGTAGCCGCTCTCACTATCGGGATTGGGAACTGGGTTATCACAAATACGATCACTTCTTACCTGGCCGAGGCGATGGATGAACGGATTGAACAGGACTTCCTCACCGCGGAGTTATTCTACCAATTTCGGCTGGAAGATCTTGCCCTAACGGCTAACCAGCTAGCTCTTTCTAAAACCGTAGGAAATTCTTTTGCTGAAGCGAGGGGGGGAAATTCATTGGCGGTCAGGGACATAGAAAACAAAATTGAAACTGCGCTGAGTGATAGTAGGCTGAAAGGAAACCAGGTTGCTGTGATCCTTGACGATCAGGGCAACCTGATTGCTGGAGTGCTTCGTTCCACAGATCAGCAGCTGTCTCTCCTTCAGGCTGGGAGAAGCTGGTCAGGTTTTGCCATTATTAATGATGTGCTGCGAACCGGAACGTTGATCTCATCCACAGAGGTGATTCCAAAGGAAATCCTCGGTGAAACTGGCCTCGCTGAACAAGCACGAATTGAACTGCTGGATACACCAAAAGCGGCTCCAGAGCCATTCGATCCCAGGGAGGGATCAGCCGGACTGGGGATTGTGGGAGCCGCTCCTATCCAGGAGAATGGCCGGATAATCGGAGCTGTGGTGATTTTGCATTTATTTAACAATGATTTTACACTGGTTGATGCCATCAAAGACAGCGCGAAAATTGATACGGTGACGATTTTTTTCGGTGATCTCAGGGTCTCTACAAATGTGATGACCGAGCAGGGGGAGCGGGCAGTGGGAACCCGGGTCTCACAAGATGTCAATGAGGTAGTGCTCCATGACGGATTGGAATATGTCGGCACAGCCTTTGTTGTCAATGAGTATTACATTACCCGTTATGAACCACTCCTGGATCATCAGGATCAGACCGTTGGCATTCTCTACGTGGGGTCCCGCCAAAAAGTCTTCCTGGATTTCTTGAGTACGTTCCGGAGGCGGATTTCACTTGTAGCTGGGATCACAATATTGATGACTTTCCTTTTAGCTACGCCTATTTCCCGGAAGATCACCAGGCCGCTGCAGGAGCTGCGTACACTTTCCCGGGTTAGTCAGCTGGTGGCGGAGGGCAATTTACAAGCTCGGGCACCTAGCTGTGGAGGGGGTGCGGTGGGATTGCTCGCCGCTTCCTTTAACGATATGCTGGATCGACTTCAGGAAACTCAGAAAAAGCTGGTGGAGTCAGAGAAATTAGCTTCCTTGGGTCAGCTGGCAGCAGGCGTTGCTCATGAATTAAACAACCCGTTGGCGACTGTGCTGCTGTTCGCTGAAGTACTGCTCAGGGAAAATAAATTCAATGGCCGGCATCAAACAGATCTCAAGACTATTGTCCGGGAGACTGAACGATGTAAAACCATTGTCGCCTCCCTGCTTGATTTTGCTCGCCAGCATCAGGTTGACGTCGCTGAAATCAACCTGAACCAACTCATTAGGCGGGTAATTGAACTGGAGAAAAAACATCATCGCTACGATCGGGTGGAAATTGAAACCAACCTGGACCCTCAACTGCCCCGGATCCAAGCAGATGAAGCCCAGCTTCAAGCAGTGATCAGCAATTTAATGATAAATGCTGCTGATGCCATGCCAGAAGGGGGAAAGCTGATCCTGCGGACACGGAGAGCAATGGATGACCAGATTATATTTGAGGTAGAGGATAAAGGTGAGGGGATCTCCCCTGAAAACCAGGCCAAACTTTTCACTCCCTTCTTCACTACTAAACCTCCCGGAAAAGGTGTCGGATTAGGGTTATCGATTGTCTATGGGATTATAAAAATGCACCGGGGACAAATTAGAGTCCAGAGCAAATTGAGAGAGGGGACTACCTTTACTGTCCAGCTTTCTGTCAGACAGCCGGAAACAGACCTCATCAGTAGTGAAGATGAAGATGTGAACGAAGATGAAACACTGATCGGGTGATTAGGTCCCTAAAGTGATTGACTATGAGTGAAAAAAGCCAAATATTAGTCATTGATGATGAAATCGGGATTTGCGAGGGAATTAAGCGAGCTCTGGAACCAGAAGGTTTCCAGGTTGCGATTGCCCTGGATGGAAAATCAGGACTTGCTCTAGTCAAGGAAAACGGTTTTGATCTGATCTTGCTCGATGTCAAGATGCCTGAAATCAGCGGCCTGGATTTGATAGATATGATCCACCAGATTGACCTGGAAATCATCTGCATCATAATCACTGGTTATGCGACTGTGGAAATGGCAGTTTCAGCGATCAAGCAGGGAGCTTATGATTTCCTCACTAAGCCATTTTCGGTAGATGTCCTGTTGTTGGCGGTCAACCAGGGGCTTGAGCGGCGAATGCTCTCATTGGAGACAAAGCGAGCTGCCCAGGTGAAAGCAGAGATGCAAAAGTTGGCTGAGGAAAAGATCCGTCTGGAAGAACTGGATCTGGCCAAGAGACAATTTATCCGCCTGGTTACTCATGAGCTTCAATCCCCGGTAGCGGCTGTTGAAAACTATCTCAAGCTGATACTGGAAGGGTATGTACCGACTGAGAATCAAAAGGGTATTCTTGAAAAATGTATTATCCGCACCCAGGAAGAACGAAAATTAATTGCTGACCTGCTTGAACTGGGACATCTGGAAATGATTGAATCTTTTCAGGTTTCCTCTATTAACCCGGGGGAGGTACTGGGGCAGGTGATCGAAGAATACAGGGAGGAAATCAACCAAAAGAGTCTTGTCCTGTTGGTGAAGATGGACAAGGATATTCCGGAAATCACTGCAGCGCCTGAGCAGATCAAAAGCGTTTGGAGTAATCTGATAAGTAATGCCGTGAAATATACCCCTGACAGGGGAGAGATTACAATTGGACTGCAGTATAAAGATGGAACTCTAATCGGCCGAGTTCAAGATACCGGAATTGGGATTCCTCCGGAAGATCAGGAAAATTTATTTACCGAGTTCTTCCGGGCAGAAAATGCAAAACAGGCCGGGGTTCCCGGTACAGGATTAGGTCTTGTGATTGTTAAACGGATTGTTGGGGGATTGGGGGGAAAGATAACGGTAGATTCAAAACTAGGTTCTGGGGCAACCTTTCAGTTCAGGATCCCTGTTTAATCAAGAAACAGTTTCCTCAATTGTAAGCATCGGATCCGGTATCCTCTAATGGAATGCAGCTGGATCCTATAACTCGCGTGGTTGATACTGCAGGGCTTCAGCAAGATGGATAGTGCTGATGGCCTCATCTCCGGCCAGGTCGGCAATGGTGCGGGAGAGTTTAAGCACCCTGTGATAAGCACGGGCAGAAAGCCCCAACTGCTGCATGGCTGCCCGAAGCAGCGATTTACATTCCCCGTCCAGCAGACAGGTTTCCCGGATTTCCCGGGGAACCATATCGCCATTTGAGGAGCGGGGAGATTCTTTCAATCGATCCAGCTGCCGTTTTCGGGCGTTTTCAACTCTTTCTCTCACCTGGCTGGAGGGTTCTCCCAACCTGTTGGAACTAAGTTTGTCATAGTCCACTCTTGGTACTTCAACCTGGATATCCATCCTGTCCAGCAATGGTCCCGAGATCCGTTTCCGGTAGCGGGTGAGAGCTGCTGACGAGCAGGTGCATTCCTTAACAGGATCACCGTAATACCCGCAGGGGCAGGGATTCATAGCTGCTATCAGCATAAAATTGGCAGGAAAAGTCAGGGAACCCTGGGCGCGGCTGATGGTAACGACCTTATCTTCCAGAGGCTGCCGAAGCACCTCCAGCACGCGGCGGCCAAACTCAGGAAACTCATCCAGGAACAAAACGCCCCGATGAGCCAGGGAGATTTCACCCGGTTGGGGCCAGGTGCCGCCGCCCACCAGACCAGCATGAGAGATGGTATGGTGGGGCGCCCGGAACGGGCGGTGCTGGATGAGCGGCGTGTTGGATGGGAGCTGATCGAGTATGGAATATATTCGTGTTACTTCGAGGGCTTCATCGATGGACATACGGTGCATGATTCCCGGTAGAGACCTTGCCAGCAAGGTTTTTCCAGCACCGGGTGGTCCGTTCATTAGCACGTTGTGATTCCCGGCTGCCGCGACCTCGAGAGCCCGTTTGACATGCTCCTGCCCTTTGACTTCTCGGAAATCTGTTTGGGCCACCTGGGCCGGCAGCTCAGCGAAGGGTTTGGATTTATAGGGCTTGATGGGTTCGACGGCTATCAAATGTTCGAGCAGTTCCTGAAGAGTATTAACCGGCAGAACCTGCAGACCCGGAACCAATGCTGCTTCTGCGGCATCCTTTGCAGGAACACAAATCGTCCGAAACCCACCATCGCGTGCCATGGCAGCCATGGGGAGTAATCCTGGCGTATGGCGGGTAGTTCCGTCCAGGGAGAGCTCCCCGACAATGATCATGTCCTCCACTGCTTCGGGAGGGATATGACCGATGGTGATTAGAATACCTACGGCCATCGGCAGATCGTAGGCAGGACCCTCCTTGCGCACATTTGCAGGTGCCAGATTGATAATTATTGGTTTGCGGGGGAATTTGACAGGTATGTTTTTAATCGCAGCCCGGACTCGCTCCCGGCTTTCTTTGACGGCAGTATCCGGAAGTCCGACCACAGTGATATTAGGCAGCCCGGTACCGAAATCCACTTCTACTTCTACTAAGACCCCCTCCAGCCCCAGCACGGCGCAGGAGTAAACGCGTGCCAGCATGGTTTCAGTGTAAATAAAATACAAGCAAATGTCAACAGCCAGTGATATTGCTGCTAGTGATATTGCTATAGAAACATAAGGGTATGAACTGCAGGTTGATTACCGGAAAAGCCAGGCCGCAACCCAGGCTGGCAATTGAGGTGGAATTTTTGGAAAGCATCGCTAAGCGCCCTAATCCAGGGGAGCTTGGGTTCTAGATTGGAAATAGGATAATGTTTAATTCCAATTATTCCTTGAACAAAGCAGACACCTTTTTATTCCTTGTTCACAGTGTAAATTCCATAAAAGTGGCAGTCGAAGGAAGTTGTTGTTTCAGCTGGAATCAAATGGCTGCTCTTGTTAGAGCGGGTTCTTCTCCAACCTTGATAGGCGGTTATCTAGTCGAATGAGGAATTTAAATGCTTTAAATT
>CAZHHT010000105.1:0-11381 GCA_964532455.1 uncultured Anaerolineales bacterium | reverse complement strand
TGATCCGGCAGGAATCTCTATTTGAAGGTTTTGTCAGATCGACTGCAGGAGCGAGAGGGTTAATGCAGATCGTTCCCAGCACCGGGGAAGAACGGGCAGCGAAAGAGGATTGGCCGCCTGACT
The DNA here is from genome assembly GCA_964532455.1 of uncultured Anaerolineales bacterium. Classification (GTDB taxonomy): domain Bacteria; phylum Chloroflexota; class Anaerolineae; order Anaerolineales; family UBA11858; genus B10-G9. Next base: position 11,258 of record CAZHHT010000105.1, on the reverse strand, counting down.
ACAGTGATGAAGACCTCTACCGCCCACAGGTTAGCATAAAACTGGGAACTGCTTATTTAAGTTTCCTAAAATCCTATTTTGATGGGGATATCTATGCCGCATTGGCGGCTTATAATGCAGGTCCGGGGAATTCTGCCATCTGGCTGGAAGAATCTCAAGGAGATCCGGATCTCTTTTTAGAAATCATTCGTTTTTCTGAAACCCAGCTGTATGTGAAAAATATCTCGGAGATCTTCGCCATCTATAGGCGCTTGTATACCCAGAGTCAATAGCAAAATCCAAAGAGAAGAAATACCATTCGGAAAAGAATAATCCTACGGCCTTTTTTCCAGAATCAGCTCAAACTCGAGGGTTTCAGCTGCCCGGATCACCAAGATCGTGACCTGATCTCCGGGTTTTTTATAGGTTAATAAATAACCCATGAAGTCCGCAAAATTATTCACCGGCTGATCATCAATTTTAATGATCAAGTCACCGCCTTTCGGAACAATCTCTCCATTTTCCGCACCTACCAGCCCAGCTTTATCTGCCGGACTGCCGGGAGTAACCTCACGGACATAAACACCAGTAGATTGGGGCAGATCTAATTCTTCCTGAACAAACAGACTTAGTTCGCTTAATACCTGGATTCCGACATAAGGTGAGTCATGATTCCCAAAAGTAATCAAATCGGGAACTACATTTTTCGCTGTATCAATGGAAATAGCAAATCCAAGACCGGAGTTAATCGGCTGTCCGGAAAGATCAATATTCGTGGTACTGATTGCTGAATTAATGCCTACAACTTCACCATTCAGATTTATCAAAGGCCCACCGGAATTACCCGGATTGATAGCCGCGTCAGTTTGAATGATATTCCCGGTAGCAAATGCTCCGCCTCCCGGCGCAAAATGCATGGATTCCATGGTTCTACCCAGGGCAGAGATGATCCCTTGAGTCATCGTTCCTTGTAATCCCTGAGGATTACCGATGGCGATCACAGTCTGCCCAACCATAAGATCATGATTGCGGCCCAGGGTGAGAACTTTTAACTCAGGAGGCAGCTGATCTAGTTCAAGGACAGCAAGGTCGGAATCGGAATCTGAACCAATAACATAGGCCCGGGTTTTAAACCTAGAAGGAAAGTCAACTTCCAAGTCAGTCGCACGATGAACAACATGGAAATTAGTGACAATATGCCCTTCTTCATCCCAAACAAATCCGGTTCCTAAACCACCCCCCTCTTCTGTCAAAGCACGGATAGCAACTACTCCAGGGTTTACTTCTTCATAGAGCGAAGGAAGATCTCCATCTTCGATTACCGCCTTGCTAATGGTCGTGATTACTTCATCATTGACAGGTTCCAGGGATTGTGTAAACCAGGATTGAGGGTTTAAAGAACAGGCGAGAGCAGTGATGACCAGTACTGTCACAACAATCAAAATTGCAGATCTATTTTTCATGGGTTGTCCCTTCTTTACTTAGTTAATATTAAGTTCATTATACAGAAATATAATAACCCAATATGGCATCCCAATGATTATGGATGCTTCAAATCAGGTTATTCTTAAGATACTTGTTCAGTATCAAACCTTACAAGAGATTATAGTATTTGGGATAATAATACCTTGGAGATTTAATAAAAATATTATATTTCAATTAAGAAAACATAAATAGAGCAAGGTTGTATCAGATGACTGATAGGGAGACTGAAAACCACCTAGGAGGAAATGAAAAAAGCCTCCTCAAACAGATTAACCTGTTTGAGGAGGCGTTCGCCAAAGGAGGAAACAGTGATAAACTAATTAATATCTCCTATCTCTGGGTAAATAATAACAGAACTCCCGCAGGATACCAAAGTACAAGCTCACGGAAAATGCATGACCTTCATCCTATATACTATTAACTATATTTTATTTACATTTATTTAGATACTTTATGAGAAGAAAGTACGACAATAGGGTATGGGTTTTGTTACCAACCAGACAAAATAATTTTCCCCTTACTTCAGGTGCAAGGCCTGAAATTCTCTTACTATTGCCTTTTACCAGTGCCTGTTGTAAAATCGTTTTCAAATCTATTTGCCCTCGTAGCTCAGTGGATTAGAGCACTTGCTTGCGGAGTAAGGGGTCGCGTGTTCGAATCACGCCGAGGGTGCTCAGGCCGGAGCGAGAATTCCCGCTCCAGTTTTAAATACTTCTCTTTACTAGCAATAATTATCAAGACTAAAATCTATTATTCAGGAGGGTATTTTTATGAATCAAGTCGCTGTCGTCACCGATAGTACCGCCGCCTTACCACAATCTATCCTGGATGAATTTAATATCCGGGTAATCCCCTTATCAGTTATCTGGGGTGAAGAAACCTTCGCGGATGGAGTGGATATCACCCCCTCAGAGTTTTACACCCGTCTTGCGAAAAGTGATACCCTACCCAGCACCTCCCAACCTTCAGCAGCATTATTCAAAGATTGTTTTAATGAACTCCTGGACCAGGGGAAAGATGTAATTGCCATATTGATCTCCTCGGGAATTTCAGGCACTGTCAATTCGGCTTTACAGGCTCAACAGGAAATTGGCTCAAACAGAATTTCTGTTGTGGATTCAAAAACAGCTGCCTTGGCAACGGCATTGGTCGTTTTGGCTGCCGCCCGAGCAGCAGCCGCTGGAGGATCTCTTCAGGAAGTAACAGATACTGCACTTCAAGCCCAGGAACAAACTGATGTCGTATTTGCAGTAGATACGTTGGAATTCTTACATAGGGGTGGACGGATCGGAGGGGCAAAACGAATGCTCGGATCTATGCTTAACATCAAACCAATCCTGGAAATTCAAGATGGCGTTATCGAAGTTGCTGATCAGGTCCGCACTCAAAAAAGAGCCTTAGAGCATATGATTTCCCTTATTCAGGAAAAGGCGGGTGAAGATCAGCCGCTTCGAATTGCAGTGTTCCACGCCAATGTACCGGAAACTGCCCAATCCCTGTTAGATGACACAAAGAAAGCCCTCTCTCCCGAAGAGATCTTCCTGGCAGAGTTGAGCCCGGTAATCGGCACTCATGTGGGTCCTGGTACCCTTGCCATAGCCTGTATGCACGGAATGTAACATAAAAACATTTTCCGGGAAAATTCAGATCACATCACTACCGTAACCTCTCTTTTAGAAATGTGTTGTATCTTTCATAATTGAAAGATACTCATACTTATTTCGAAAGAGAGGTTTTATGTCGAAAGTAGCCATTGTAACTGACAGTTCACCCAATATACCTGAGCAAATAATCAAAGAAAATCATATCCATGTTGTTCCGCTAACCGTGATATGGGGGGAGGAAAACTTCTACGACGGAGTGGATATTACACCTGTTGAATTTTATAAACGTCTAGAAACGGCCAAGATCATGCCCAGCACATCGCAGCCCTCGGTGGCTGATTTTGAGGTGCTGTTCCGTTCTCTCCACAATGACGGGTATGAGATACTTGCCATCCTGATATCAGAGGATCTATCCGGCACCATATCCTCTGCCACCCAGGCTAAGAAAATGCTTCCGGAAGCAACGATTGAAATTGTGAATTCAAAATCGCTGGCGATGGAACTCGGTTTTCATGTTTTAGCTGCTGCCAGAGCAGCTAAAAACGGAACCTCGCTGGCTGAATGTAAACGAATTGCAGAGGATGCCCGGAGCCGCTCTGGCATAATCTTTGTTCTGGATACCCTGGAGTTTTTACACCGGGGAGGTAGAATCGGAGGGGCAAAACGATTTGTCGGAAGCTTATTGAACGTTAAACCCATTCTGGCAATTGAGGATGGGTTGATAGTTCCCCTCGATTCTGTCCGTACTCAGAAAAAAGCCCTGGAAACAATAGTGGATTTAATTGAAGAAAGAACCAAAGGTCATAAAAATCTTCAACTGGCAACCCTGCATGCTAATAATCCGGATACTGCCCAATTTATCCTCGATGAAGCTGTTAAAAGACTAGATCCGATTGAAACGGTCTTCTCTGAACTCAGTCCAGTCATCGGGACCCATGCCGGTCCAGGGGCAGTTGGGCTGGCTTATATGATGGAAAATTAAACCAGAATCGATTACAAGAATTGTTTTGATAAAACGTCCAGCCGGTTGGCTGGACGTTTTATTTTCTTCGATGGTAAACTTATCCATGAGCTTTCAACCGCAACCTGTTCAAAAGGTATAACATACAATGGATACTGATAAGTTTTCCAGCTCATCAAAAATGCCTCCAGTTCAAGACGAAATTAAAATATTATCGTTTGCTGCTGAACCATATCCTGACGGTCGAAGGGTGAAAGTCGGGCTATTATTGTCTTCTTTTCTGGAAGGACCTAATGCAATAATAAATTTATCCAACGAGGAGAACCAGGAACTGACAACGGTAAATATCGTCAACATCTTTAGCCCGGAGACTGAGATCACCCTCCATATCCCCGGAAATAAAAAGCAGTCAGGTAGTTATACAGTTAATGTCGAAGTATATTATGCCGAGGAAGAAGAAATCGAGCAGGATGGAGAGCAGCAGTTATCTTTTAAACAATCCCTGGTCGACAGCGCCTCAACCTCATTTTCCATCCAGTGACTACTCCTTTCCCGAACGACTATATCACTGAAATTAACCGACTTCTTGGGGAACAATCCTCAATATTTTGGGATAACCAAGAAACAGCGCCACCGATCTCAGGGCTGCGCGTAAATACACTTAAAACTAATCCTGAATTAATCCAGACAGTCTTCTCTGCAGAATTAAAAACTTTGCCCTGGACTGGTGAAGGATTTCAACTCTCTCAAGGCTTTAATCCAGGAAAACATCCATTTCATTCCGCAGGACTTTATTATCTTCAAGAACCTTCGGCTATGACACCCGCAGCTGCACTTGATCCTCAACCGGGAGAATTAGTACTTGATCTTTGCGCTGCTCCCGGGGGAAAATCTACCCAAATTTTATCGCTAATGAAAAACCGGGGCTTTTTGATTGCTAATGATTCCAATCCTCGACGAGTGCAAGCGCTGGCCCGGAACATTGAACGCTGGGGAGCTCGAAATGCTGTAATTACCAATGAGTTTCCCGGAAGATTGGCGGAGCATTTTGGTCCGGTCTTTGACCGGGTCCTGGTAGATGCTCCCTGTTCCGGGGAGGGAACCTTCCGAGCAGATCCCGGGGAAATTAAAAAATGGTCAACCAACTTCAGTAAACGGTGCGCATTAATCCAAGATGAAATCCTCTGGTTTGCCGGAAAAATGGTTCGTCCTGGAGGGATTCTGGTATATTCAACCTGTACCTTTAATCAACAAGAAAACGAGGGTTCTGTGATGAGATTCCTTCAGGCAAATACGGATTTTGTTGTCGATCCAATCCCACTCCAACCCGGATTCTCAAACGGTATTCCATTGTCAAAAGCAGATCCCGGAAATCTAAAAGACACCGTCCGGATTTGGCCCCATCTGGCTTCCGGAGAAGGCCATTTTATTGCCCGATTGAGAAAATCTAATAATTCAACTTCAGGGCAATTATTTATCCATAGTACCCCAACTGAAATGACTGCCTTCCAGCAAAAGATATATAAAGATTTTTTTGATTCTTCGCTGAAACGGACGCCAGGAACAGAGATGATCTCACCCGGCAGTTCATCTCTATCATGTTTCGGAAATCAATTGTATCTGTTTCCCCCGAATTCACCTCAACTTGAGGGTTTGCGTATTCATCACTGGGGATGGTCCCTCGGCACATTTAAAGATGATCGGTTTAGACCCAGTTCTGCCCTGGCTTCCGGCTTAAATAAAGAGGATTCACAAATAGTGATAGAATTCCCAATAGGTGATCCAAACCTGGTTTCTTATCTTAGAGGATCTCCTATCCGCTATCCAGGTGATGGGGCGGCTAATAGTGTTTGGGTATTGGTAACTGTAGAAGGATTTCCGCTTGGTTGGGGAAAAGTCGTCCAAGGCCGTTTAAAAAGTCATCTTCCAAACTGGCTGCGTCATACTTAAAAAATTTTGCGGAATGAAAACATGAACACTGATGCTTCTGCTGAAAACAACAATCAAAAACCAGTCAGAAGATTCCCCTCAGACCTGATCCTTCTGGCAATCGGCGCCATCTTGGTAATCTCCACCATAATCTTTTATCCTGCAGCACAGCGCAGGATGGAAGAACACCCTTCACCGGAACCGTCAGCAGTTGGATTGACACCAGAGGCAGATTCTGTCCAGATTTCCATTACCGAAACATCTACTCCTATTGCCAGCATTACACCTATATCGGATCCTTCATCCACTCCTGTCATAATCGAGTTTCCCTCCCGTTTTGGCACATTAGTACTTTCAATCCGTGAAGGAATCAATATTCACATATTTGCCTACAAACCGTTTTTGGAAAATATTGAAGAGGGTACATATAGCGCACTACCCTTAACGCGCATCACTTCAGGGAATCAGCAAGACATTACCCCAGCCATAAATCCGGACGGCACAAAAATAGCCTTCTCATCCAACAGAGAAGGTTCCTGGGATCTCTACATCCTGGACTTAATCAGCGGAGAAACCAGGAAATTTACCGACACCAGGGCATATGATGGGAATCCAACCTGGTCGCCGGATGGACAATGGTTGGCTTATGAGAGCTACCATGTCAACAACTTGGATATTTTTATCCAGGATATTGATCAAGCTCAGGGACCCATTCCCCTTACAAATCACCCTGCAGCAGATTACGCTCCTAATTGGTCCGGGCAGGGACGCAGGATTAGTTATATCTCTACTCGAAATGGTGTACAGGAAGTCTGGTATGTGGATCTGGATTCGCCCAAGAATGAAAAATCAGTCCAGGTAAGGAATCTCCCGGGGTTGAGTGTTAAACACCCCAACTGGACTGCCGACGGCAGGTATCTGTCCTGGTCAATTGTCACCGAAGAAGGCAATCATTCCCTTGTCACCTGGGACTCAGACCAGCCGGATCTAGATCCCATCCTGGCAGGAACCGGGGATTGGCCGCTCTGGGCAGGAACAGGAGAGGTATTATATGCGTTGGTTGAAACTCCGTATGACACCTATCTTACTGCTTATCCCGGTCACGAATATGATCATCAGCTGATGATGCCTGCAGTCAAATTACCCGGGCCAGTAGCCGGATTCAGCTGGGCTGAAGGCATTTTGCTCCATACTCCATCGGATGCATCTGCTCAAATTAAACCTACACCTCTCTGGAACCCTGCTCTCCTGCAGGACGAGAACTCAGAGATCATTAAAAAGGATTTATTCCAGCTGAGTGATCTTAATGCCCCTTATCCCCAATTAAATCAAGATGCTGTCAGTTCGTTTACATCACTTAGGCAGGAAACCAGAGATTTATCGGGATGGGATTTTCTTTCTACACTAGAAAATGTCTATGTGCCGCTTTCAGAACCTATTAATCCTAGAGTTAATCAGAACTGGCTGTACACCGGACGGGGACTAGCTGTAAATGACATTCCCAGACTTGCAAATTGGCTGATTGTAGTCCGGGAGGATTATGGCACCCAGACATTCTGGCGGCTTTATATTCGCACCAACGTCCAGAATGGCTCGCAGGGTCTACCTCTGCATAACTACTTCTGGGATTTTAATGCCAAATATTCCGGCTCAAATTTATCTTACGAGAATGGCGGCGCAATCTCGAAAAGCATCCCAGAAGGGTACTGGATCGACTTTACTGAGCTGGCAGCGGCCTTCGGATGGGAGAGATTTCCCGCACAGTCTCACTGGCAATATTCTGAATCCGCTGCCCGCTATCAATACTTTGCTTTTACGCAGGGATTAAGTCTGCATTCCGCGCTGCTCGAGTTATATTCGCCACAAACCATCCAAACACTTACAAGTTCCGCAAATCCCTGATCTAATGATGAAAAAAGCATTACAACTAAATTTAAGACGAAGAGGAATACTGATTCAAGGCGGTATTTATTTAGCAGCAATACTGCTGCTTAACGCCTGCTCTGTGGATTTCTGGTTTTCCAGCACTACGCAGGACACCGCAACTCCTACAGTATCAACACCTGCAGCCAGTTTTACACCATCTGAGCCGACGAAGACCCATGTGAGCCTGAATCTGACCACAATGACACCCACTGCAGTGCCGGAAATCAGCACAACACCAGAATTAATCCCATCTACTCCTGATTTATCCAATCACTCCGACCCTCAAAAATCTTTTCCAGCCTGGAGACCTCCTGTATATCCGGTTCCCTGGGTACCAAGCCCCCATGATCATTTTTATTTTTCAAATCCAATTGCAGCCTATGCTATCGATCCGGCGTATACTACCTACGGTTATGGGGATGTGTTTTTCGAGAATGTCGTCCACACGGGTATTGATATTCCAGGTGAGATAGGAACCCCGATCCTGGCGGCAGGAGACGGAAAAATAATTTATGCTGGATTCGGTGTTTACCGGGGTGGTTCCGATGTATTTGATGATCCTTATGGAAGGGCTGTTGTAATTGAACACTCCTTCGGATACCAGGGTGAATCTCTTTTTACGCTCTATGCACATCTTGATGAAATCCTTGTTGAAAAAGGTCAGGTAGTAAAAGTAGGAGATCAAATTGGACTTATGGGGGAGACTGGAAAAACCACCGGCCCTCATCTTCACTTTGAAGTCCGAGTGGGGAAAAACGAATATTTTTCCTCCCGGAATCCCGACCTGTGGATTTCTCCCCCGCAAGGTTGGGGAATCCTGGTCGGACAAATATTAACTTTTGAAGGCAGAGTACTGGAACAGCAGGCAGTGTACCTCACGCGGATCGAGGAGCAGGTATCCCAGGATGAATCTACACATTTTACATGGATCGGGAAATCATATCAAAATCAAGCAATTAATAGCGATCCCTATTATAAGGAAAATCTTACAATCGCCAATATACCGGCTGGAACCTATTGGGTATATATACCGGTAACAAATATCGGATTTTACTATCAGGAAAAAATTGAAATCCGGCCCGGACAGGTCACATTTATCAAATTTAATCTTTGGCGGGGATTTACTGGAGAAAACCCCCCGACCCCGGAAGTTTTCTTTTCACCTTCCCCTTGACGTTTAGAACATTTGTGCTACACTAAAACAAGGCAAGCCAGGTGGAAATCTATTGTTTTAGAGGAGGAAAAAATGGCTGATGATCCACGAAAAACAGCTTTAGACAAGACTCTGCAGGATATCACAAAACGCTTCGGGGAAGGAGCGATTATGAAGCTTGGTGAAGCACATGGTATGGAAGTTGACGTAATTCCTACCGGCACATTATCTCTTGATGTCGCTCTTGGTGTAGGGGGAATACCCAGGGGTAGAGTAACTGAGATCTACGGACCGGAGGCATCCGGGAAAACCACAATCTGCCAGCACATCGTTGCAGAAGCGCAAAAGCAAGGCGGAACAGCAGCCTTTATAGATATGGAACACGCTCTGGATCCTGCCTATGCAGCCCGGACGGGTGTGGATATCAATAACTTATTGATTTCCCAACCGGACACCGGAGAGCAAGCCCTTGAGATTGCTGAATCTTTGATTCGTTCCGGAGCTGTGGATGTCATCGTTATCGACTCGGTCGCTGCTCTGGTTCCCCGGGCAGAAATTGAGGGTGATATGGGGGACTCCCATATGGGGTTGATGGCCCGGCTGATGTCCCAGGCACTCCGGAAACTCTCTGGCGCCATTAAACAAACCAATACTTGCCTGATTTTCACCAACCAGCTGCGGGAGAAAATCGGAATTGTCTTTGGAAACCCTGAGACAACTCCCGGAGGCCGCGCTCTTAAATTTTACAGCTCAGTCCGTCTGGATGTCCGCAGGATTCAATCCATTAAATCCGGCACAGACATTATCGGCAGCAGAACTCGGGTTCGGGTTGTAAAAAATAAAGTAGCTCCTCCTTTCAAGACAGCAGAATTTGACATTATGAAGGATGGGATCTCAAAATATGGCGATATCCTGGATCTGGCTGTAGAAGTGGGTGTCGTCGATAAACGCGGATCCTTTTATTATTACGGTGATGACCTTCGCATTGCACAGGGTCGGGAAAATGCCAAAGAATATATGAAAGAAAATCCTGATTTGGCCCTGGAGATCGAAGGAGAAGTTCGGGCTCTGGTCTTTGAAGTAACCCAACTCGATCCTGACCCCAATGATCCCGAATATGGTAGTGGAGATAAAGAAGATCTGCAATAAGATGAACGGAAAGATCTGGATAGTGCTTCTGGTAATTCTGGTCACAGGCTGTCAAGCGAAAGAGCCTGCCCCAATCGGGACGCCAGAAGCCCTGTTTATCCCTCCCACATCCGGCGAGAACCACGAACAAAACTCTGAAACCCCTCCCCCTGCCTCTCCAACCCAGCAGGCAAATTGCGTAAATCAACTCCGCTATATAAAAGACCTGACAATTCCCGACGGTACTGAAGTATTAGAAGGGGAAAAAATCACGAAGCGCTGGTTAATCACCAACGAAGGCAGCTGTAATTGGGACCAGTCCTACTCCTTTCAGTTAATCTCGGGGTTGGCTCTGGGGGCAAAAAAGGTTCAGCTGCTCAACCCTGCACGGCAGGGCTCAAGAGCAATCCTGGAAATTTCCTTCACTGCTCCGGATAATCCTGGACGATACAATTCCTGGTGGCAGGCTTTTGATTCCAGTGGAAAGCGGTTTGGAGATCCGCTTTACATGGATATCTCAGTACTAAGTGAGTAAATCCGGAAGGGAGACCCACCATTTGGATGATAAAAAATCCAGCGTCCAGAGGGTTCTGGATAAACTGGAGAATTTAAATCTCCCCACCCAATTTAAGAACTTACCTCAAAGTACCCGGACAGCAAGGGAAGCCGCCGCGGCTGTAAACTGTCATATCGGCCAAATTGTGAAGTCACTGGTATTCCAAACCAAATACACCCACAAACCTATCCTGGTATTAACCAGCGGATCCAACCAGGTAAATGAAGCAGTTGTAGGAGCTGTTATCGGTGAGGAGATTAATTTTGCTTCTGTAGAGTTTGTTCGTGAGGTGACTGGTTTTGCGATCGGAGGAGTATCCCCCTTTGGACTGAAGGGAGAAATTACAACCTATATCGATGAGGATCTACTTCAGCATCCGGTTGTCTGGGCTGCTGCAGGATCACATAATGCTGTCTTTAGTATCTGTCCGAAAGATTTGGTTAGCGCGATTAATGGGCAGGTAATCACTGTCGTTTAGATACCGTTGAACTAAGCGCTTCGCGCAGGGGGAATTCCAGGCGAAGTTTCGCTCCCTAA
>CAZHHT010000104.1:0-11404 GCA_964532455.1 uncultured Anaerolineales bacterium | reverse complement strand
AGGATAAAACCAAAAGATGGATCTTAAAGATCAGATCAAGAAATCACTGGATGGCGATCTAGATTCTTTTAATCAGATTGTTCTTGAATATCAAAATTTGGTCTACAATCAAGCCTATCGAATAATTGGTGAACCTGATGCTGCGGAAGATGCAGTTCAGGAAGCGTTCATCTCTGCCTATAAAAAATTGCATACCTACCGGGGTGGTTCGTTTAAGAGTTGGCTGCTTCGCATTGTCAGCAATGCCTGTTATGATGAGTTACGCCGCCGCAAGCGTCAGCCAGTTGCTCCCCTGTACCCAGAAAATCAAAACGGAAATGAAACCGAATCTGTTTCCTGGTTGGAAGATACCGGGGAAAAACCAGAGGAATTTGTGCTGCGGAATGAGTTATCTGAAGCTATTCAAATCTGTTTGGATCGATTGGAATTTGAGTTCCGGACCATTGTGGTTCTGGTGGATTTGCAAGGCATGGATTATGCTTCAGCTGCAGTAGTGGTTGACCGTCCTCTGGGTACAATAAAGAGCCGTTTGGCAAGGGCAAGGAGAAACTTAAAGGATTGTTTACAAGGTTTCAGGGAACTTTTACCGGTTGAATTTCGTCATTTAGGTGAGGTATGAAATAAATGCAAATCACCGACAGAGATTGGGCGCAGCTCTCTGCGTATTTAGATGGCGAGCTGAGCGGACGGGAATTGAGGCAAGTGAGGAAAAAGATTCAAACTGATCCTCTGCTTCAAGCTGCCCTGGAACAGCTGTCAATAACCAAACAAATCTTGCAAACAGCCCCCCGGATCCCTGCGCCGAAGAATTTTACGCTAACTCCTGAAATGATTGGGGTGAAATCCAAAAAACCATCCTTTTCGGGGTTCCGTCTGGCTGCCGCTCTCACCTCATTTTTATTGATCGGCGTACTGATCCTTGATTTTGGAGGGATCTTTTACAAAGGTGCGATGTCAGCAGAATTCTCTCCAAAGTCAATTGAAGCCCAGCTAGAATCCATACCAGAAATAGCTGCAGATGCAGTAGAGGAACCAATTCTTCTGGAGGCTGTGGGGGAGGTTGCTGAAGACCAGGCGGTGGCTGAATATGAAGAGGATCTCACTAATGTGGGAGCTCCATCCGTCGAATCAGAACCCGTAGAAGAGACTTTTGCAGAAGGTATTGTAGAAAAGGAACAGGAAGTAAAAACCCTGGATTCAGATGCAGCAACAGAAGCAAATCGGTCTCAGGGTGGAGAAGACCTTCAGTCCACAGCGCAGATTTTGCCATCTCAAACCCCGGAACCGCCGCCGGTTGTCATTGAATATTACCCGGAAGAAGAAATCCACGGACCAGAAAGAGGGGCAGGAATCTCAATATTGCGGATCCTGGAAATCTTATTTGGTTTAGGGGTGGTCGGTTTCAGTGCTGCTGCTTGGACCAAACGAAAAAGATCTTCTTAATAAGATATTTTGGGTGACTATTGTCTATTTTATAAAATTTGCTCCGACTTCCCTTTGCCCGAAGAATAGATGTATTATCTTGAGCCCTTCGATTCCACTCACTTCGGCACTTCCTTCGGTCGCAGTACAGGCTTGTCGAGGGGCTTCACGAAAATCATAGAAGGAATTTCCCTTTGGTTAAGTATATCCCGCCTGTCCTGAACAAAGTTGAAGGGAGCCCCTCGATTCCGCTTTGTTCGTCTCGGGGCAAGTCTGATGAGGGGCTCAGGACAGGTATTATAAAAAAACCAGAAGAAGTAAATAAAGCTCCGGTCTCCATGACCGGAGCTTTATATTAGGTGGATGGTATAGACTCGGTAAAATATTAATTCATCGCTCTATTGATCTTTCAGCGCCTTTCTTACGTCAGCCAAAGTGATTTTCCCGTCAGCCCCTGTGCCTTTGATTTTACCCAGGTCAAGGCTTTCTGTTTCGGAAAGTTCACTTGCCGCTTTGGTCGCTTTAACCACAACCGCTGCTGGTTTTTCTTCAGGGGCAAATGCTGGCGGAAGCTGGGCAGGTACTGGTTCAACATGGTCAATAGTGCCAGTCTCTGGATATTCCCGGGTGCCGAATCTGGTCAGTACTACAGCGCCCATCACCCAGAGTCCCAACACAAATTTTGGTACCAATCCAAAACAAGGTACAACCTGGTTGAACCCATTAAGGATGAGGGAGAGGATGAACATACCCAGGCCAGCCATCACCGGGGCAGGCCAGGATTGATTCAACGCTTCCGCCAATTTCCTTCCGATTTCAAGGCTCAGGGCAATCAATCCGACAACCCAGGCTGCAAACAAGGCAATGATGCCGAGTATACTTACTGGGCTGAGCAAGATGGTTATGATCAACGCTATCAGAACCAGGGGAGTAATTGTGATCATGCCTAAGCCAACCACGAATGACATAAGGGGTTGACCAAATGCGGCCCGGTTGATGACTGCTGCCTGATCCTGGATAAACAGAGTCATCAGAACAGCTAATCCGGTCCAGATTAGAATCCGGAAAAAGAACCAGGAGGCAGAGACTAACGGCAGCAGCTGAAATTGGCCAGCAGAGAAATTCCCATCAAATAAAGCGATTCTGTCTGGTAAATTGAATTCAAAGGGAATATTTTCTTCTGTAAAGATGTTACCGCTGATGACAGCACCTTCTGCTTGTTCATAACTGGAACCGAGTACGGTGAGATCACCGTTAATCTGAGCCTGATCCAGGAATTCAACGATTCCTCCCATAGCAACCAGGTTGCCGTTTATGGTCCCATTTGATGTTACATTGCCCCCCAGGACAACTGTATCTCCGTTGACCGTTGAGGAATCTTCTAATACGATATTACCTCCAAGAACAACCAGGTCACCATTTAATACCTCGCCTGATCTCAGGGTAAAGTTCCCCCCAAAAACAACTTTATCATCTGAGAATCCGGATGCAGTAACTGTTGTGGGGATAATTACTGCGGCGATGAACAGCAGCAATAAGACGAATCGGGTAGTGTTTTTCATGAGTGCAGCTCCCTCTGTAGTGTCCTGGATTTGGAAAGTGAAATTATCCAGGCGCCAGTAATCACGCTCAGGCTGAAACCAAGAGTATACAACCAGACCGGTGAAATAAATTTCATGCCAACCCTGATTAAGGGGGAAACGATATCCCGTAATTGATTCAGGAAAATTATCCATTCGGCGACTAAAGTAATCATTTCCAGCATTAATTGCGGAAAATATGCCATACCTGCCCTGATTTGTAAGCCAACACTTGAGAGCAGCAGCAGGGTTGCTATAGAAATAACACTGAGAGTTATTCCTAAAATTAACCGGCTTTTTCTGTTCTCAACCTTTTCAATCCTAGTCATCCAGCGCGTACTGAAACCAGGGCTGGGTTCAGGAACCGGACTTGTCTTGAAAAGATGCGCAATTTGATGGGTTGCCTGGTACAGGGATTGACATTGAGAGCATTGCTTCAGATGAACTTGAAGCTCACGATGCTGTTCTAGATCGAGTTCAGTATCCAGCAGAATCCAGGTTTTATATTGTTGATGTTTCATGTGCAATCCTTTTTGCAGTTGAATTTACTGGCGGCACTGAGGACAACTGCATTTTTTGCCACTTTTCTGCCATTAAACGTCTGGCACGGAATAATCGGCTTTTTACCGCACTGCTGCTTAGATCTAAAGTATCTGCGATTTCCTCGTAGGAATAATCATGCCAGTATTGAAGAATTACGGCAGCCCGGTCTACTTCATTAAGATCAGTCAGGAGAGACTGAATTTGCCCAAGTTTTTCTTTCTCCAGGGCAGCTTTTTCCGGACTGGGACCCGGGTCAGGCGGCGCAAGCCAGGCATGTTTCTCGTTGTCCATTGACAAAATTGTTACTTTTTTTTTCCTCAGCTGGTCGATGCTGTAGTTTGAGGCAATTGATAAGACCCAGGTTGCAAAGGATCGAGAAATATCATATCGGTCAAGCGCTTGATAGGCCCGGATAAAAGCTTCCTGGGCTGCATCTTCCGCTCCAGTAGGTGTACCCAACATTCGATAACAAATACTATAGACCGGTTTCTGATATTTTTCGACTAATTTTGCAAACGCATCTTTGTCGCCGGTTTTTGCTTCAGCAATCCATTGCTGTTCGGTGTTACACACTAAACTTCTCCTCGCGTTTTGCCCTGTACTAATATACGGAGTTAGGTAAATAAAGTTGCATATTTTTTGAGAAAATTTAATCTTCCCCTATGGGTAAAAACCCCTCCCCCCGGACTTCATGCGCCTGCCCTATGATCAAAAATGCCTTGGGATCCAATTCCCTGGTCAATTCTTTCAGGTGGGGAATTTCCGCCCGGGTGACCACACATAAAAGGATGGATTTTTCCTTACCTGAATAACCACCCCTTCCATCCATAATTGTGACACCCCTGCCTAAGCGGGTGAAGATTCCGTTTTTAATGAGATCAGGCTGAGCAGTGATGATTAATCCTGTCCGGAGTATATTTGAACCCTGGCTGATTGATTCTGCGGCTATACCACTGACATAAAGCATTACCAGGGAATATAAAGCATTTTCCCAGCTGAAGGAGATGCCGGCGAGGAAGATAATCACTGCATCAGTGATTAAATAGCTTTGTGTGACCGGGATCCCCCGCCAGTTGCTTAATATCCGAGCCAGGATATCCGAGCCGCCGCTTGTCCCTCTGCCCCGATAGACCAGGCCAAATCCAATACCGCTGGTAACTCCACCATAAAGGGCATTTAACAGGATATCCTCTGTTATTCCATTTGCAGGTAAAAAGAACAGTGGGACATCTATCAGAACTGAGAAGGTGAGGATTGCGAAAGCAGTTCTGGCTGCAAATCGGGGACCGCCTAAAAATTGCCACCCCAGGATGAATAAAGGAATATTCCCGATTAGAACCATCAGTCCTATGGGCCAACCAGTAAAATTATTGATAATTTGTGACAGACCGCTAACTCCACCGCTGGCTAGTTTAGCTGGTATAAGAAAAACCCGCAGCGAAATTGCTTGCAAAGTAGACCCTAGAAGGATGAGTAAATAATCTTTTAGAGTTTTCTTATCCCATGATAGATTCTTGATAAACCCTCGAGCCTTTTTCATAATCACTCTTTGGTATATTTAGTTTTGCTTGCATTATACCTTTTTGGCAGGAAACCCAGCTGAAGGGTGGACCTTTTCTGGGTTTCAATATTTTAGATATGACCTTTTTAATTCTAAAATCTCTGACGGTTACTCTAGCAAGGTGATGGAAGCCAGGTTTTCCAACACGCCAATTACCGCAGAGTTATCCAGATCCTTCATACCCAACTGGAGCATGGCTGAATACAGTTGTGTGTGGATCGCGGCAGAGGGGAGGGGGGCACCGTACTCCCGGGCAGTATCCATGACGATCTTCAGATCTTTTTCCTGTAGGTAGGCTTTAAAACCAGGCTCTCGATTCCCTGAAAATAACCTGTCAGGTTTAACGTCCAGCGTCCAACACTGGGCAGCTCCGCCCCGTATTGCCTGAACTACTTTAGCAGGATCAGCCCCTGATTTTTTTGCCAGGATTAGCAGCTCTCCCATCGCAACCATTTGAGCTGCAACCATAATCTGGTTAGCCGCTTTCGCGATTTGGCCCGATCCAGCATCACCGACATGGGTGACGGATTTTCCAACAACTTCAAAAATGGGAAGCACTTTCTCAAATGCTTGTTCTGGACCGCCAACCATAATCGCCAGGGTTCCTTTTTGGGCTCCGATATCTCCACCGCTTACCGGCGCATCCAGAGAGAAAGCGCCCACAGGCGCGAATTTCAAAGCGATTTTTCTAGCCAATGAAGGTCTAATTGTGGAATGATCAACATAGATTAACCCTTCTTTTGAACCTTCAAGAATTCCGTCTTCTCCCAAGGTTACCATTTCTACATCAGGGGAGTCTGGAAGATTTGTGAATACAATATCCACCCGGGAGGCGACTTCCCTTGGTGAAAAAGCTTGCTCTGCACCTTCTTTGACCAGGGATTTTACTACTTCTCGGCTGCGATTATGCACAACCAGAGGATAGCCTGCCTTGAGGAGATTTAGGGCCATGGGTTTTCCCATCAAGCCCAATCCGATATATCCAAGTGTTGGTTTTTTCTGCATCCGTATTACTCCTTTTTTGTAGTTGAGTCCGATGCTGCTCATTAATCGGGGTGTTTTACTCTTCTTCAAGTTTTATTTTTTTATTTTCTCAAGTATAGAACCATCCAGTGAATCTGGAATGGTCCAGCCCTTCCCTTCGATTCTAAAACGGAGGTTATCCGCGACCTGCCAGTCCTTTTCTTTCCTGGCTTGTTCTCGCTTTTCTGCCAACTCAAGGAACTCTTCAGGAGGAGTTTTCCTGTCGATCGCCTCTTGCTGGATTTCAAGGGCTGTATTCCAAATGCCTGGTGATATACCAGTTTGGGGATCAGGGAGTTTATAATCCCCGAGTTCAGAAAGATTAACCTCGCTGCTGGAAGGGTATATCCATTCAGATCCTTTTGAGGGGATGGTCACATTCCAGGCTACTTTCTCAGAATTTAATTCTAACTCGCCCGGGGTTTCTAATATGCTCACAAGGGGTGAGGTGGGGAGTTTTTTAAACAGGAATTTAAAAAATTTTTGACCATTGGGGACTGTTTCGCCGAGTCCGAAAAGGACGATCGGTCCGGGAGTCGGGTGATATGTTTGATTGGCCATATCTGAGTTTCCCACCAATAAATGTGTGTTTGTTCTGAAATGAATCTTTCACCATCATACTACAAGATAACATTAAATAACGATCCGTAATCCTGAGCGGATTACGTTCTTACTTCATTTTAAATCGGATATTTTTTAGAGATTGTACAGTTTAGATATATTTTTCAGCAGATATTCCTGACTGGCGTCCTGGGCATTGTATTCAGGTTTCCAATTCCAATCATTTCGGGCAGCGCTGTCGTCTATATCCGCCGGCCAGGTATCGACGATCGCCTGCCTTTTAGGATCGGGAATAAAATTGATCTCGGATCCTGGAAAATTATTCTGAGCCAGATCTTTAAAATCCTGGGCAGAAAAGCTGAAACTGGTTACATTGTATATCCGGGTCTGAAGTTTATCTTTTGGAGCGTCAGCCAACATCAACAATGACCGCACAGCATCAGGCATGACCATAAATGGAATCCGGACATCAGCTCGGACAAAACAATCATAAGGTTTGCCCTGCGCGGCGAAATGAATCATCTCTGAACCAAAATCACTTGTCCCACCGCTGGGAATCGTAAAGGCGCTGATTATACCGGGAAACCGCAGTGCTCGAAAATCAAGCCGGACAGGTTCCAGGTCAGCCAGTTGCTGATAATACTCGCTGTAATAAATTCCCACCTTTTCACAATAAAGTTTTGAACAACCATACATGGTGGTAGGTTCGGTCCAATCACGTTCTTTTAAAGCCTTGAACTGGTTTTTAGTTTCCAGGTCAGGTAATCCATAAACGGCAATCGAACTGGGAAAAAGGAACTTAACGGGATTGGATTGGTCCTGTGATTGACGGGTAGCCATCTCCAGTAAATCAATGGTGCAGCAGGTATTGACTTTATGAGCCAGAAGAGAATTATATTCAGCAGTAGTAGATAATACAGCCGCTAGATGAAAAATAATGTTAAAAGCATATTTTTCTTCCAGCAGAGAAAGTAAATCCTTATCGAGTAAATCACCAACAAAGTGGGTCGATTTTTCCTTTAACTCATCTGGAAGTGGTTTGAGATCAACGGTTACCAGGGTCGTGAGTTCATCATCAGACAGGGATTTGATTAAAGCTTGCCCAATTTCACCACTTGCCCCTGTAATTAATACCGTCCTCTTTGGCATATACCACTCCTTTTGGCTGTGGATGAAGAAATGTCCATCTTATCGTGTTTCACTGAGTTTGATTTGTTGTGCTAGAATGATTTTAGCGTTTAATCAAACTATATCACACGGGAATATTTAATGATTTCCGAGTGAGAGAAATCATATTATTTCCGCGGGAGAAAATCATGCCGTTTTCAATCGTTGTCGGAGCTCAATGGGGAGATGAAGGCAAAGGAAGAGTTGTAGATTTGCTGGCAGCTGAGGCTGATATGGTTGCCCGCTACTATGGCGGGGATAATGCTGGTCATACTGTCACAGTGGGGGATAGGACCTTTAAGTTGCACTTGCTGCCATCGGGAGTAGTGCATCCTCATACAATTGGATTAATGGGGAATGGCATGGTAATAAACCCGGAGATTCTTCTGAAAGAGATTGATCAAGTTCGCCAGTCCGGGGTCCCAATAACTAGCGATAGAATTAAAATTTCTCATGCTGCCCACCTGATTACACCCGGTCATATTGCCCTCGATACAGCATTGGAACAAGCCAGGGGGAACCAGAAGATTGGTACTACAAAAAGAGGTATAGGTCCTGCTTATACAGCGAAAGTTACCCGCTCCGGTTTGAGAATGGAGCAAATGTTAACCCCTGATAAATTTGAAGTTGCTGTTAAAAACCACATCGACCAGGTAAATTCCCAGCTTAGTGTATTTGGGATGCAGATGCCCCTGGATGCTGAAAAGATCGCCCGGGAGTATCACGGTTATGCAGATGTTTTGGCTCCCTATATCACTGAAGTGGGTTTATTTGCCTATAGAGCACTGGAACAGAGCAAGCGCATCTTGGCGGAAGGCGCTCAGGGAACCTTGCTTGATTTAGATCACGGGACTTATCCCTATGTGACAAGCTCCACTCCAACTGCGCCGGGCGCCCTGGTGGGCTTAGGATTGGGAATTGGGACAGCAAATCGGGTAATCGGTGTGGTTAAGGCATTTCAGACTCGGGTAGGGGAGGGACCGTTCCCGACAGAATTGTCAGGGGATGCGGCAGTAAGATTGAGGGGAACCGGAGAAAATGATTGGGACGAATTTGGAACCACTACCGGGAGGCCGCGCAGGGTTGGCTGGTTAGATGCTGTGCTGCTTCGTTATGCAGTCCGAGTTAATGGAATATCTGAATTGGCAATCACAAAACTTGATATATTGTCCGGGTTAGATTCTTTGAAAATTTGCACCAGTTACCAGACTGGGGATGAAGTCTACAACAACTTGCCCTGGGGACCTGCAGACCTCTCACAGTATCAACCCGTTTATGAAGATATTCCAGGATGGAAAGATGACGTTAGTTCCATCCGTTCCTGGGACAAGCTTTCAGATCAGGCTCAGGCCTATATAACCCGGATAGAAGAATTAACAGGCTTGCCGGTCAATATTATTTCAGTTGGACCGGAGCGGTCCCAGGTAATTATACGGTAAGTTGTTTATGAAAAAGAGCTGGATCATTCTTCCAATAATTATATTAAGCGCTTGTCTGTCGGTTTCTACCCCGAAACCGCTACCGACAGCGACTCTGACTATTGTGCCTTCGCCAACTCCCACTATTGAGTGGTTTCCACCCTCGCCCACACCAGAGCAATTGCCAACCATTGCCGTTACTCCGACCCTGGAATTTATGTCAGAGATTGGGAAAATCATATTTCAAGATGAATTCCTCTCTTCAGATGAATGGACGGTTCCTCAAACAGGAAGGGGACAAATTAATATCACCAATGGTGAGATTGTTATCATAATTAATGAACCTAAATCGCTTTTGGTTGGGACACTTGAAAAACCGGACCTGCAAGATTTTTACGCGGAGATCACAGCCAATCCAGTTCTGTGCATCGGCAGGGATGAGTACGGGTTTCTGTTCCGAGTTTTCGGCAGGAATCAATATTACCGCTTTGCCCTCTCCTGTGACGGAGAGGTGCGGATGGACAAGATCGTGGGGGAAGGAACATTCGTTCTTTATCCCTGGACCAGAAGCGCATCAGTTCCTGTGGGTGCTCCAAGTGTATCGAAACTCGAGGTTATTGCTCTCCAGGATGAAATCCGGGTTTTTATAAACGGGGATCCCCAGTTTACAATTATCGATCAGGGATTGAGCCTGGGTTCTTTTGGGGTGTATGCCCGATCAGCAGGGGAGACGGCGGTCACAATCAGTTTTTCAGATTTGATCGTTCGGGATGTAATACCGAAATAACGATCAGGCAATCAGGGAGGAAAAGCACAGCCTGTTATTTGCAACTGAAAGATAAATTTAAATGTGAAAGACCGGTTTTTCTTTAACCGCCATGATGCCTATATAAATTTGAAGAGGATGTATAATACCTGTTGAGGGGATTATTAACTCCAGGTATAGGGAGAGTTTCATTTCTAACAATGAAGGAGGAAAGAAAGTGTATCAAAAGATAACTATCATTGGGAATTTAGGACGGGATCCAGAAATGAGGTATTTGCCGAGTGGGCAGGCAGTGACTAATATATCTGTCGCAACAAACCGTAGGTATACTGATTCTAACGGGCAAAAAGTTGATGAAACTACCTGGTTCAGAGTATCAGTGTGGGGAGCCCAGGCGGAATCTGTCAACCAGTACCTTAAGCAAGGCAGCAAGGTTTTGGTTGAAGGCCGACTGCGTCCAGACCCGGAAACTGGAGGACCTAATATCTGGACACGAAATGACGGAAGCCCTGGGGCAAATTTTGAAATTACAGCTCAAAATGTTCTCTTTTTGTCGAGCCGGACAGAAGACCAGGCCTACCAGGCTAGTGAACAAGGTGGGATGTCCGAGCAGGTAGATGAGGAGGATATCCCGTTCTAAAAGATTAGGACTGTGAAGTCCGTGTTTCTAAAAGGTTGAACATATGACAAAAATCGAATCTGAGAAAAAAGGACCAAGAATCACCATTCCGCCTGATTTGGACGTGGTGTACGCGAACTTGGTCAGAATTACACATTCGCCTTCGGAGTTTGTTTTTGATTTTGCGCAGATGCTTCCCGGATTAGAAGGACCAACCTTTAAGTCCCGGATTCTAGTAAGTCCATTAAGTGCAAAGTTGATCAATAAAGCTCTGGGAGATAACCTTGTCAAGTATGAGACTAACTTCGGTGAAATCTCAATCCCTGGCTCTTCCTCATTGGCGGACAGTTTATTCTCACCGCCAGAAGAATAACCAATTTGATTCCGGGGGAAACCCGGAAACCTTGTTTTCATAGGCTGGATAGATATAATACAGAGCAATGAAAAATGAGCTGACCGATTTCCGCAAGATAGCAATTGCTGTCCATCCAAAAAACCATCAAGCGCTTACACTCGCTGAAAAAATTGCCGCGTACCTGGAGAATAATAAAAAGCAGGTTCTTCTGGGACGTATGGATGAAACTAAATTCCAGAAAGGCATTTGTGATGGCTGTCAGGATTTATTGATCGTCCTGGGAGGGGATGGGACTATGCTTCGGGCAGGTCACATCAGTGCTCCCTTCAATCTTCCGATCCTGGGTATCAATCTAGGCCATTATGGTTTTTTAACCGAGATCCAGCAAG
>CAZHHT010000103.1:0-11554 GCA_964532455.1 uncultured Anaerolineales bacterium | reverse complement strand
GTCAAAAGCGGCGAAAACACGCGCAACCTGTACGATAACCAAATACCGGCGATGGACAGTGATACACAACGGATTGTGTCGTGTTATCAGCGCAGTTAGCAAGTATGATTTACATGAATACCGGGAAGCAGCCAGGCTCAGAGAGGCCAGGGGTTATGCGGTAAAGATGAATATGGCCAAGAACCTGCTGCCAATCATTCAGCTGGCGATAGCAGACAGAAAAAAAGGAGAGAATGAATATCACCCGCGCCATTAAGGAATTCATATGATAAAGATCATTAAATTATCCCTTTTGATCCTTCTGGTGGTCACCGGAGTTACCGCCTGCAAGCCGCAGGTGATCGAGCAGCCGCTAGACGAGATCACCGTTCAATTGAAGTGGATGCACCAGTCTCAGTTCGCGGGATTCTACGCTGCAGATCTGAATGGCTATTATGAGGACGAGAATATTAAAGTCAGCTTCATCGAGGGTGGACCAACCGTTGACATGATCGCAGCTGTCCTTGATGGCAGCGCTCAATTTGCGGTTGCCGCTGCGGATGAGCTGATTGTGGACCGAGCAAATGGACGAGAAGCCCTGGCGGTTGCCACGGTCTATCAGATCAGCCCCCAGGTTTTTGTAGCGGATGCCGGCTCCGGTATCACGATCCCCGAGGATTTTAGAGGCAAAAAAATCCTGGTTTCTCAAAAAGCGCGGTTCCCTCGCTAGTAGCCATGATGAGCCGGGCAGGGATAAAACGGGATCAGTACACGTTTGATGATATTGAGATGGACGTCGATTTATTTTCCTCGGGTGAATTCCCGACCTGGGCGGTGTATCTGACGGGGAGCATCGATCTCCTGCAGCAAGCCGGGTATGACCTGAACATCATTTTCCCAGAGGATTACGGCGTTCATTTTTATGCGGACGTCCTAATAACTTCTGACAGCTACGCGGCCTTGAATCCGGATCTTAACTTGCGTTTTCTACGCGCCACGCTCAGAGGATGGAGGTGGGCGATCGAGAATACTGATGATGCGGGAATGATGGCCCTTCAATATAACCCTGAGTTGGATGGCAAGGTACAAGTTGCACAACTCGAGGCAAGCATACCCTTCATCCACACAGGCGAGGCTCCTGTTGGCTGGATGAGCCAAGGGATTTGGCGGAGTATGACCGACACCCTTTTTGATCAGGGTTTATTAAGCATTCCAATAGATGTTGAACGGGTCTATACAATGCAGTTCTTAAATGATGTCTATGGAGGAGAACCTTGAGATTGAGGACAAAGCTCTCCCTGCTCTTCATAACCCTTTCAATCATCCCCGTCATCATTGTCGGGTTTCTTGCTTATACCAATGGGCGGCATGCTATCGAACAGGATATCATTAACCATGTGCAATCAACGACGATTTTCAAAGAAGTCCAGCTAAAACTATGGATCCTGAATAATACCCGACAAATCCGAGAGACTGCGAGCCGCGCAGGCATCATAGAGGGTACCATCGCCCTGACAGCACTTGCCCCGGATGGTTCCGGGGGTTTCACTGAATACTATGAACAAATCTCAGAGCACCTCGTGCTCACCCTGGAAGAAGAAAGCGGCTTTGTGGATTTTTCCATCCTGCAAAAATCCGATGGGAAAATCATCCTCTCTACAAATCCTTCCCTGGAAGGGAAATTCCGCGAAAATGAAGATTATTTTATAAAAGGCCTTGAGGGTACATACGTAGACAAAGTCATTTACCACATCTCCCACGGCGGGATCACTTTACATATCAGCACTCCGCTTGAGGATAGCGAAGGTCGTGTTTTAGGCGTCCTGTCTGGCCACGCGGATCTCGATGAGCTGTCAGATATCTTATCCCAGCAGACAGGCCTGCACGAATCAGAAGAGACATACCTGGTCAATCAATGTAATTAACTAATTGGAATATTGGCTACGACAATGATGATAACAAATCGAAAAATCCTCTATATCGAAGATAATCAGAAAGATCAAAGAATCTTAGAGAACTTTTTTGAAAGTGGGAATCTTCCGTATGTTCTAACTACGGTGAGCTCCGTATCTAACGCTAGATTAGCTCAAAAGTCAACTGTGTTCGATTTAGTATTATGTGAATATCTAATTGAGGATCTTATGGTAATCGATTTTGTTGACGATTTTGGGGATATTCCCTTTATCATTCTCACCAAGAAGGGTGGTGAATCAATTGCAATACAAGCGTTTAAGTCTGGGGCCGCAGATTATATAATCAAAGATCAAGAAAATAATTACCTATCTGAATTACCTCTTGCAATTGATAATGTATTTCAAGAAAGGGAAAAGGAAAAAGAAGACCAAATCTATCGGAAGCAATTGGAGGAGATTGTTGCAGAACGAACTCATGTTTTACGAGAATCTAACCAGCGTCTGTCAGATGAAGTTGCACGAAGAGCGCAAGCGTTGGAAGATTTAAAGGAAAGTCGAGAGGATATATCGTCGATTTTTCCAGACTTCCAGGGACGCAGTATTTATATCCTCACTCGATGGCCGCTGGATCGATATGAACTTAGCAGCAATTGACTTATTTGGATATCAGAATAGAGACCAAATTTGGAGTGATAGCATACTAGATCTCTATTGGGAGCCAGGTGCTCGCAAGAAATATACCCAAACTATTCAAAAGCAAGGCTTTGCGAAAGACTATCCGATTAAACTCAGAAAAATAGATGGTTCAAGTTTTGATGCGTTAATATCTGCCGTACCCTATGAAATAGGAGGACAGGTAATAGGATACCAAGGATTTATCCATGACATTTCAAAGGAATTGAAATCTGAACAAGAGCGTAAGCAGCTGTTAAGGCAGCAAGCTGTGATTGATGATCTTTCCATAACGATGGGGACGATTATAACGTTGGACGACCTCTACCAGTGTATCGCTGCCCATATCAATGATCTTTTCGAACCGGATGTATTATATATTTTTAAATTTGAGAGTGAACAGGAAATCGCCCGGGTAGAGTATGAGTGGAGATTAGATAATAGTAATAAAACAGGAGAATTATTCAATGTCAGGTTTGATTTTTTAGATCTGAGTTTTCAAAAGCATATAATACATTCAGGGGTATCGTTGTGCATTCCTGATTTGTGGAATTATCTTCGGGAACAAAACTTAGAGGATACAATAGATGATCTATCAATTCTAGGGATATCCCATTTAAATGAAATAAGCGACCAGTTGGATTGTTCAATGCTTCTATCCCCTTTAACAGTGGAGAATCAATTGATCGGTGTAATACAGCTCCTTAAGCAAGAGAAGGGGACATATTGTCAGGAGGATTTAGAAGTACTCACGAGAATCGCAAACGTAGTTGGGATAGGACTACGAAAAGCGTATTTATACAAAGAATCCCAAAACCTGGTTGAAAAATTATCAGCTTTACAACGGATTGAACAGGTGGTTTTAGAGAATCTATCCTTACCTACAACTCTAGATATCTTGGTTGATCAACTCATAAAAGAGCTACATGTAGACGCAGCTGACATATTGTATTATCACCCAAAATTAAAATCACTGAAATTTATCACCCAAGCTGGTTTCCGGCAAAATGTCCTCCAGCACACTGATTTAGCAATTGGGGAAGGATATGCAGGGGTTGCAGCGCAGACCCGCAGCACTCGCTTTATCCAGGACCTTACCAAAGTTGATTGCGAATTAACCACCACGTTAGAATTTACTGCAGAAGAATTTATATCGTACATTGGCGTTCCTTTACTCGCTAAAGGAAAATTAGTAGGGGTGCTGGAGATATACACCCGCAGTCAGCTTGATCCTGATCAGGAGTGGATGGATCTTGTTGAGATGGCGGCTGGCTTAGCTGCAATCGCTATTGACATTCAAAACCTTCAAAATGATCTTGAGCAGTCTCACAAGAAGATTACCAAGGCGTTTGATGCAATTATTGAAGGATGGGCAAAAGCGCTTGAATTACGCGGCATTGAGGCTGAAGGACACTCGCGCCGTATAGTAGACCTATCCTTGCGATTAGCAAAGAAACTGGGGATAAATGGCGACACATTGTTAGGTATTCGGAGAGGAGCGCTTCTGCATGATATTGGCAAAATGGGGATTCCAGATCATATCCTGCTAAAAGGGGGGAAGTTAACAAAGGAAGAAAGGGGTATAGTTGCTCGTCATCCAAGAGATGCCTTTGAATTATTGAAAACTAATGATTCCCTTCATGCAGCTTTGGATATACCCCTCTATCATCATGAACGGTGGGATGGTGAGGGTTACCCTTATGGATTAGCAGAGGAAGAGATACCTTTGCATGCCAGGATCTTTGCCATAGTTGATGTATGGGACGCACTGTTAACTGATCGTCCATATCGAAAAGCGTGGTCGAAAAAAGATGCTCTTACTCATATAAAAAAACAATCAGGCAAGCATTTTGATCCACAGGTAGTAGATGCTTTTTTAGAAATTCTTGCAGAAGACAAGATTTTCGATTTATAGAGGAGCACATTATTTTAAGTAAAATCTTATCTTATTTAGAAGAATTACAAAAAGAGCATACGGAAGACACTTCTACTTCTGATGTGATTGAGACAAAAAACACTAAATGTAAAACAAAAATTACAAAAGGGCTAATGTATTAATGTTTATCTCGCGCCAAGGAAAAATGTAATGATTTAAGAATCGAAATTGTTATATGATCAAAATGGGAAAACTATCCCTCAGACCGAAAACTCCAAATACATGTACAATGGAAAATAAAAATGATTTCCTTAGAAAATAATATAAATTCACTAAACTTTTCGGGACTATGCGTAAATGAAATCATATTTGATGAAGGGGGAAAAGCCCAAGATTATATTATTCTTGATGTAAATGCACAGGGCGAAAAAGTATTAAATATCAGTAGAGAAGAAGCTGTAAATGCATATGCATCTGAACTATTTAGTTCTGATGTACCGCCGTTCCTTGAGGTTATTGCCAGGGTCGTTGAAACAGGTGATTCCGAAGAATTTCAAGCTTACCATTCGCACTCTGATAAACATTTAATTGTCAGAGTAATACCAATGAGTGATACAAAATTTGCTACTGTTTTTATTGATGTTTCAGAGGCGGTTCAAACGAAACATTCACTCCAACACCTAAACCAAGTCTTACTGACCATTCGTAATATCAACCAGCTTATTGTCACGGAGAAGGATCGAGATCGCCTGCTTCAAAATGCGTGTAAAGAGCTTGTTGAACACCGTGGATACTACAATGCTTGGATCGTACTTTTGGACGATGAGAACGAATTAAAGGCTTGGTATGAGGAGGGATTAGGCGAGAATTTCCTTCCGTTACTGGAAAAAATAAAAAATGGTGAGTTGAGTACTTGTGGGCAGCGAGCGCTGAAAAAACCCGGTGTAGTAATCATACCAGATCCATCTTCTGCATGTGTAGATTGTCCTCTGTCCTTGAACTATGAAGGTCGTGGCGCAATGACTGTGCGGCTGGAACACAATGAGCGCGTTTATGGGATCATGGCAGTGTCGAACCCAATAGAGTATGTTACCGATGAGGATGAAAGCAAATTACTTCATGAAGCTGCAAACGACCTAGCGATTGCCTTGTACAATATTGAACTGGAGGAAGAGCGGGACAATGCAGAAAAGTTAATCAAACATCTAAACCAAGTTTTACTTACCATTCGTAATGTCAACCAGCTTATAGTCACGGAGAAGGATCGAGATCGCCTGCTTCAAGGTGCGTGTAAGGAACTTGTTAAAAATCGTGGCTATTACAACACTTGGATCGTACTTTTGGACGATGAGAACGAATTAAAGGCTTGGTATGAGGAGGGATTAGGCGAGAATTTCCTTCCGTTACTGGAAAAAATAAAAAATGGTGAGTTGAGTACTTGTGGGCAGCGAGCGCTGAAAAAACCCGGTGTAGTAATCATACCAGATCCATCTTCTGCATGTGTAGATTGTCCTCTGTCCTTGAACTATGAAGGTCGTGGCGCAATGACTGTGCGGCTGGAACACAATGAGCGCGTTTATGGGATCATGGCAGTGTCGAACCCAATAGAGTATGTTACCGATGAGGATGAAAGCAAATTACTTCATGAAATCGCAAATGATCTTTCAATTGCCCTATATAGAATTGAATTGGAAAAAGAGCAAGCGCTTATTGAGGGAGTCCTGGATGAGAGTGAATCTTACTATAAGGCTGTCGTGGAAAACTCACATGATGGAATACTTATTGTTGATGATAATTTCTGTATAGAGTTTGTAAACGATAGAATGTGTGAAATAACTGCATATAGTCGTGAAGAGTTTATCGGTCACGATTTTCGGGAGTTTCTGGATGAGAAAAACCAAAGGTTTGTAGGAGAACGGTACAGGGAGCGCCAGAGGGGAGAAGATGTTCCGTTCCGCTATGAAGTCCCTTTTAATATTGGAGATGGAGAAGTAAGATGGACAGAGATCAGCTCTAGCAAGGTTGTTGATCGTGATGGAAAAATCAAGACGATTGCACAAATTAATGACATTACAGAGCGTAAGGTAGCGGAAGCGTCTGAAAAGCAGTTTATGCACCGAATTAAAGCCTTACACAAGATGGGATTAACCCTTGAATCTGAGTTGGATTTAAATGAGCTTTTAAAGGAAATTGTTTCCCAGGGAGTTAGTATTGTAAATGGAACAGGTGGTTCTTATAAATCAATCTCATCCGATGGTACAGTTTTGGAATTATCATATCAATTCGGATACTCCAATTTGCCAGATAATACTTCAGTCAAGCGGGGGGAGGGTTTAATTGGAAGGGTTTGGTTATCGAAAAACCAAATACTTGTCGATGATTATGCATCATGGCCGGATCATCTACCTGAATGGGTTGAAGCCTTAGGTCATAAACCAGTGATTGCTGTGCCTGTGCAGTACCAGAAAGAGTTTTTCGGAGTGATCGAAGTACTTGGATTAGAGGGAAAGTACTTTACTGATGAAGATGCCAGATTGCTGGAGATGTTTGCGCAAAAAGCTTCAATTGGTATTCACAATGCTAACCTATATAATCAAGCAGACCAAAGATTAAAGCGGATGTATGCATTTCATGATATTGAAAAAGCAATTTCAGGTAGTCTTGATCTAAATCTTACACTGGATATTGTAATAAAGCGGCTGGTCGAGAATCTAAACAGTGATGCAGGAGATATTCTCCTGCACAGCTGCGCCTTAGGAACTTTAGAATATGCAACAGGCGCAGGATTCAACACAGATACTCTCCAGCATACAAAACTGCGAATAGGAGAAGGACTGGCTGGTAAAGTAGCCCTAGAACGTCGGATTATCCATATTCCCGACTTAACAATAGAAACTACGTCTCTAGAGCGGGCGAAGAATATCCATCTTGAGAAATTTGTCACATATTTTGGAGTTCCTCTGATTGCTAAGGGAGAGGTTGTCGGTGTCTTAGAGGTTTTCCACCGCAAACGATTTGATCCAACTCAGGAATGGTTTGGCTATTTAAAGACACTTGCTGAACAAGTTGCGAGTGCCATTGACCGCATTAATCTATTCAATGACTTACAATTATCAAATATCAGGTTAACTAGAGCATATAACGATGTGATTACTGGATGGTCACGCGCTTTAGAACTCAGAGATCATGAAACAGAAGGTCATTGTCAGAGAGTTGAAGGGATGACTCTAAAAATTGCTCAGAGAATGGGGGTGGGCGGAGAAGATCTGGGATATATCCGGCAGGGTGCCTTATTACATGATATCGGAAAAATTGGTATTCCAGATCGAATATTACTAAAGCCTGGAAGGCTAACCGATGAAGAGTGGGAAATCATGAGAAAGCATCCTACTTATGCTTTTGAAATGCTTTCACCAATTGAACATCTAAAGCCAGCAATAGATATTCCCTATTGTCATCATGAGAAATGGGATGGATCTGGCTACCCCCGAGGATTGAAAGGTGAAGAAATTCCCAAATCAGCTAGAATTTTTGCTGTAGTTGATGTATGGGATGCCCTCAGATCTGATAGACCCTATCGAAAAGCATGGACAGATGAGAAAGCCCTAGGCTATATAAAAGAGCAGTCTGGTAAACATTTTGATCCTCAAGTTGTAGAAGCTTTTTTGGAAGTTATAGAGGGGAGATATAAGGAGAGTGTAGAATAAATTGTGTAAATGGATTATCCAAAAACACCATAAAGGAAAATCCATAACAAAAAAAGAATACCACAGATCAAGACAACTCAAACAAAATGCCGGGGGCAGAAAAAGTCGCCCGGGAACTGGGGAAAGCCAAAACCATTGATGATTTCTATGGGACAGCAGAAGGCTGGACACCGTCAAGATGGCTTCTTTGCCCGCCTATTTTCAGAAGTCGTAGAGCAGATGCTGGAAGCGGAGCTGACTGATGATCTGGGTTACGAACGCTATGAAGCCTCGGGGCGCAACTCAGGCAACAGCCGGAACGGGCATTATGACAGCTCCATGCGGACATCGGGGGGAGATACCAAAATCAGGGTTCCCCGAGATCGCAATGGCGAGTTTCAATCGGAGCTGCTGAAGAAAAACAGCAATGAGATTGAGCAAAAGATCATCACTATGTATGCCAAAGGAACGTCCACCCGAGATATCCGGGACATGCTGGAAGAATTGTACGGGATCGATGTGTCACCCAGCACCATCAGCAAGATCACTGACAAGATCTGGGAACTGGTAGAAGGCTACTCTGTACTGCCTTCGGCTTGTGGCAGAACCGGCCTCTGGCTCCAATCTATGCGATTGTCTACCTGGATGCGCTCCATATCGGGGGTTTTTGCACATCCCCTCAAAAAGGTTCAATTCAGCTGTAATCTAAGACACTTTATAATGAAGCTCTGCTGCCAAACAGAGAGACTTTCTGCCATTCTTGCACCTGTTGATTGGTATTATAATCCGATTTGAACTCCGGTATCTTTGATACTAATCCCCATTGTTGAAACATAGAAAGCCCTGGTCCCGCAACCATAAGCAGGTGCATACGGATGACCCCGCAGAACGACGAAGGCGGCTCTAAGCGTCTACATATCATCGGCGCCAATGAAATTACCTCAATTTACGATCTTCCCAGGTTTTCTGCAGAAGATCAGTCTCATTTTTTCTCCCTATCTGCCCATGAGCGAGCTGTGCTTCCCGAGCTGCGTACCTATGCATCGCGAATCTTCTTTATTCTACAACTTGGATACTTCAAAGCAGTGCGGCAATTTTTTGTGTTCAAGCTTGACGAAGTAGTCCAGGATATTACCTGGATTCAACAAACTCACTTTCCAGGCAGCAAGCTTCCTGAAAAACTAGTCGCCAAAGGAACGCGGCTCAAACATCAGTCATTGATCCTCCACCTTTGTGAGTATCGTCTCTGCGGTGATCTGGAGAGGCGGCAGCTAGCAAGCAAAGCGGAACAGGTTGTCCGGATATCCAGCAAGCCAGTCTTTGTGCTTTATGAATTGCTCCACTTCCTGGCCAATCAACGCATTGTCGCTCCTGGTTACACCGTTATGCAAAACATTGTTAGCAACGCGCTAACAAATGAACAGGTGCGGTTGGGCAAGGCTATTCAGGCTCACCTATCTACAGAAGATGCCGAAGCCTTAGAGCTTTTGCTGACGAAACCTCATGGTTTACATGAGATTACTCGCCTGAAGAAAGAACCTAAAGATTTTGGCGTGCAGGAGATGCGGCGTGAAATTGCCCGCGGCGAACAAATCGGTGCTCTGCATGATCTAGCACAACGTGTGTTGCCGCAGCTGGAGATATCCAGCGAAAGCATAAAGTATTATGCCTCACTGGTCGGTTATTACTCTGTGTATCAGCTGCGCCGTTTCGACCAGCAGGTTGCCTTCATCTATCTGCTTTGTTTCGTCTACCATCGCTACCAACAAATGCACGACAACCTGATCAATTGTCTCATTTACCAGGTACGGCGCTATAACGAAAAAGCCCGTCAGGTCGCTAAAGAGAAGGCCGCCGATCACCGGGCTAAGCAGGCCAGGAACTTTACCCAGGCTGGTCTCGTCTTGCGTTTATTTACAGACAAGACCATTCCACCGGAAACTCCTTTTGGCGAGGTCCAGGCGATGGCGTTCAGGATTGTTGGACAACAGGAAATGGATCGGCTGGCCGACACGCTGGTAAGTCAGGAATCAATTAATGAGGCTGTCTGGCAGTGGGAATACCTGGAGGAGCGGAACGCTGAATTCAAGCGGCGCTTACGGCCTATTCTGCGCACAGTATCGTTTGAAGCTCTTGGCAGCGAGAACCCCCTGCTGGAAGCAGCCCACTTTTTGCAATCTCTCTTTCGTGATGGCAAATCTTTGCGCGGAATGTCGTCCAATGAGCTGACTGTGCAATTTGTCCCTGACCGCAACCACCGGTACCTGTACACAGTTGATGCCAGGGGCCAAAGGCAATTTTCCGTTGATCGCTACGAGTTCCTGGTTTATCGTGCCCTGCGCAATGCCCTTGAAGCAGGTGATGTTTTCTGCCGCAACAGTGTTCGTTATCGCAGTTTTGAAGATGACTTACTGGATGATGCACGCTGGCAAAAGAAAGAAGAACTTATCACTGACACGGGATTGACCATCTTGCATCAACCCATTGAAAAACTGCTGGAATCTCTGGAGCGGCAGCTGGAACTCTTGCTGGTGGAAGTCAATCAACGGATTGCGGCGGGAGAAAACAAGCACATAAAAAAGAAACCGGGCGGGCGGTGGACATTACCGTATGCCCGGGCCGCACCGGCCATTAATCATTCTTTTTTTGCCTCCCATCCTGATATCGATATCCAGGCCGTATTGCGTTTTGTTGATCAAGGAACTGATTTTACAAACCAGTTTGATCATATTGTCTATCGTGCGGTCAAACAGCCGCTGGATAAGTCCTTGTTGATGGCTGCTCTTATCGCCTGGGGAACGAATACAGGGCTTGGGCGAATGAGCAACATATCTGATGTTGACTTTTCCACTCTAACAACAACTTCTGAAAATTACATCCGCCCGGAAACTCTGCGAGCAGCTAACGACCAGGTGAGCAATGCTGCCGCAGAACTCCCCATCTTCCGATATTACGACATCGGTGATTTGGTTCACTCCAGCAGTGATGGACAGAAATTTGAGACTAGAATACACACGATTAACGCTCGTCACTCATCGAAGTATTTTGGCTTGAAAAAAGGCGTGGTCGCTTACACTTTGGTCGCCAATCATTTGCCCATCAATGCCCGGGTTATCGGCGCCCATGAGCACGAAAGTCACTATGTCTATGATTTACTGGCCAACAACACAACTGAAGTCCAGCCTGCCAGGCACTCAACAGACACTCACGGAACAAATCATGTGAACTTTGCGCTGCTGCACATCTTTGGCTACCAGTTTGCCCCTCGATATAAAATTCTTTTTGACAAGGTTCGCACGTCGCTTTATGGCTTCAAGCATCCCAGCCAGTATTCTGACATGCTCCTCAAACCAATCCGGAAGGCCAACAAACAGCTGATCATTGATGAGTGGCCTAACATGCAGCGGATCTTTCTTTCCCTCGCATTG
>CAZHHT010000102.1:0-11556 GCA_964532455.1 uncultured Anaerolineales bacterium | reverse complement strand
AACGGCCACTTTGGCAATATTGTGAGCAATATTGAGCAGCCCCCACTCAATTTTTACCTTATCAACCCCCCTCAACAAAAACCTCCGAAACCCCCAATTATGTTTCAACCTGCCGTAAACAGCTTCCACCTCAATCGGTCTCTGAGACCGCATCTTCACTCCTTCAGGAGAAGTGAGCAGCTCTCGGGCCGTTTTCCTCATTTCCAACAGCTCAACGCCAATGTAAATTCTGCGGTTGTATTTTGACTTTGTGCAGTCAGTCTTCACCGGACATCCCTCGCAATCCGCACATTCGTAGACCCTGCGTTTGGATTGATATCCGTTGTAGCTGGTGACGTTTTTTGTAAATTGAAAAGAGAGCACTTTCCCTTGAGGACAGAGGTAGTGATCTTTCTCGGCCAGGTAAGTAAAGCTTTCTTGACGGTAGGTTTTTTTCTTCTGATAACGCTTCTTCTGTTCATAATGAAACGAGTTGTATTTTACATAAGCGGTGATGTTTCTGTCTTGCAGGTAAGCATAATTTTCTTCGCTGCCGTAGCCCGCGTCCGCGGTCAAAACCTGCGGATGTTCACCCAGCCAGCGTTTTCTTTGTTCCAAATGGTCTTTCAAACAGCTGGTGTCCCCCGGATTCTGGTGAATGCTGAAGCCAGTGATGAATTGGTTCTCTGTCCCCATCTGGATGTTGTAGCCTGGTTTCAGCTGGCCATTTCTCATATGGTCTTCTTTCATCCTCATGAAAGTGGCATCTTCGTCTGTTTTTGAGAAACTGTTCCGATCCCCCAGGGTCTCCTCGTATTTCTCATACTTTTCCTCTCGGGGGATGAAATCCTGTTTCAGATCTTTTTTGGCTTTCTTCAGCTTTTTGTGTAATCGGTGATCCGCAAATCAAGGGACTAGCTGAATGACGGCAAAACTTTGGGATGGCAGTGTTTCAAAGGGAACATAATTTGAAAAACCGCCCTTGTCGTTAATCTCTGGCGCGGAAGGATTACCCAATCCCAGAAGGGAAATTGCGCTGACTGTTCCAGAGAGGGGACCTGATTCCAGAGTGAGCTGATATTGATCAGCGGACATGTCGGATGGATGGACATTTACTAAGATAATAAACACCTCTTCTTCAGAATGACGCATGTAGGCATACAACCTGGGTGAACCTGTATCAATCAGTGTCCATTCTCCTGTCCTCAGAGCTTGATGTTCATTCCGCATATTAATCAATCTGCGATAGTGATTAAACAGGGATTCAGGGTCATCTACTTCATTGGCTAAATTCTTCTCTTTGTAATCATTGGCAGGCAACCGCCAGGGTTTCCCGGTAGACATCCCCGCACTGATGTTTGCGCCATTCCACTGCATCGGGCGTCGAATATCTTCATCGGGCTTTACTCCACTCATCCCAAGTTCTTCTCCATAATATAAGAAGGGAACTCCCGGAGAAGTCAGCAGGATAGTAGACGCTATTTTCGCCTGGATAACATCTCCACGAAGTTGCGACATAACTCGATTTTGGTCATGATTAGCGAGGAAGATCCCATATTGGCCTGCGGGGAAACTCTCTACAACTTCAGTCATCTCCTTAATCACTGGTATTGCCAATGGCCCCTGGGCTGTTTTTATAATAGCCTCCGCCAGATCAAATGCAAAAGCAATATCAACTTCATCACCGGTATAATTTAATACCTGGTTTGTAACCGTCCAGGCCTCCCCCACTGTAAACGCGTTTGGATCCACTTCTTTGTAGAAGGTGTAAAATCCTTCCAGCCAGGCATGAGTTTCGTTGGTATTTTCCTGGGCTTGGCCATTTTCAACCAGATGTTTGATTGCATCCAGGCGAAATCCATCTACCTGCATTTCTTCCAACCAAAAACGGGTAATGTTAAATAGTTCTTCTGTCACTTCTGGATTCTGGAGGTTGAGATCCGGCATCCCCTTCCAAAACATCCCGTAATAATACTCATCCCCCATTTTATGCCACACATCTTGACCCCAGGGACCGCGATAGGATGGTTTCTCAACTTCCCATATGTACCAGTCCCGATAAGGTGATTCTTTTTCCTTTGCTTCTATGAACCATGTGTTCTGGTCGCTAGTATGATTGAGCACCAGGTCCACGATCACATGAATGCCTCGCTGATGGGCTTGGTCAATCAAAAGTTGAAAATCTTCGATCGTGCCATATTCTTGATCAACTGCATAGTAATCGACCACATCATATCCGTGGTAACTGGGCGACTCTGTTATGGGCATCAGCCAGATTCCGGTGATCCCCAGATCGTCATCTGTGCTGGGATCTCCGTCGTTGAGGTAATCCAGTTTTTCGATCAGCCCGGTGATATCTCCCACCCCGTCTCCATCACTATCATAAAAACTGCGGACGAACACTTCATAGAAAACGGTATCGTTCCACCACTGCTCTGCGGCAGGTAGTACTTCGGTCGGTTCGGGAGTTGGTGGGAGTTCCGTGGGCTCAAGTACAGGAATCTCAGTGGGCTCAAGCGGTCTGCAGGCAGTCAACAGCACAATGAGTAAAAGAATTAGTTTTTTCATCATTTTCACCATTCCCAAATCAAGGCTATTTTATTATTAGCACCATTTATGACCATTTTCAGGGGTGGGATTCTCACCATTGACGGTGTACCAGCCATAAACCTTGTCAAACGATTGCTCTTAGATGTGGTCCCAGTTAATCGCCAGAATCGGGTTTAGCTGGATAAACCCTAAAATTATGGCGGATTCCGGTATAAGAAGTCACGGTGCTGGGCAATCCTATTTTCCGGATCGCGGTTAGTACCAAAAACGTAATCTTGAATTTCGTCCATAAACTGACATTCTTTTCAGGAACGCGGATCATTTGCTGAGCCGCGTTCCTGTAATCTTAATTAGAAATAAGCACTACCGCTTCTCGGGCCGGTATCTGAATGGCTAAATTATCATTCACGACTTTGACTGGCTGTGAATGGCCTTTGGGCCAATACTGGGAAAATTCCTGTCCTGAAATATCGCTGGCAGGGATTTTTAATTCGGAACCATCACTCCCAGCGTTAAATATTACTACCGCTTCCTGCCCATCCGCTTCACGGTGAAATGCAACAATATCATCTTGAGCATAAATAAATTTAAATCTGCCGGTCCGCAGGACTGGATGCTTATGGCGCAGGTCGGTGGCATCACGGTAGAAAGATAGAAGTTCCCAATCCCACTCCGTTTCCTTCTCCCAGGGAAAAGCTTCCCGGCAATAGGGATCTCCCGCCGCAGACAAGCCAATTTCATCTCCGTAATAAATGCAGGGTGCTCCGGGCATGCTCATCTGGAACAGGACGCAAAGGCGCAGAGCACTTTTATCTTCACCCATCAAATAAAGCGCCCGGGGCATATCATGGCTATCAAGCAGATTCATTTGAGCGTAGTTGATCTCCCAAGAGTAAAGATTATGCATATAATCGATACCATTCACAAAATCAGCGGCTTTCAGCGGATCAAGATGGAGATGTTGGTGAGCCCAATCTTTACGTATGGTTTTACCACCGAAGAAAGCCAGGGCGTTCCAGGTGAAGATGTAATTCATCACTGCATCGAATTGATCGCCTTGCAGCCAGCGTTGTGCTTCATGCCAAATTTCGCCGCAAATGTAAGCTTCTGGGTTAGCGCCTTTTACCACCTGCCGAAATTCCTGCCAGAAAGCATCATCATTGATATCTTCAGGGACGTCCAAACGCCAGCCGTCGATTCCGAAATCAATCCAATATTTTGCAACTTCAAAGATGTAATCCCTAACTCCGGGATTATTGGTGTTGAACTCTGGCAAGGCGGGCAAATTGAACCAGGCGTCATAGTTCATGGGTTTTTCATATCCATTCGAGTAGGGCCTTAATGGCCAATCCTTTATCACAAACCAGTCGATATAGGGGGAACTCGATTCATTCTCCAAAATATGGTGAAAAGCCCAAAATCCCCGGCTGGCATGGTTAAAGACTCCGTCCAATACAACACGAATGCCCTTTGCGTGTGATTCATCGATAAGTTCTCGTAAGGCATCGTTACCGCCTAAAAGGGGGTCAACCTGCATGAAATCGAAGGTGTGGTAACGATGATTGGACGCAGATGAAAATATTGGGTTGAGATACAATGCGGTAATCCCCAGAGTTTTAAGATAATCCAACTTGTCAACAATCCCCCTTAAATCTCCACCCTGGTATCCCTGTTCTTCAGGAGGAGTTCCCCAGGGTTTAAAGTTGATCCCGCGGGGATGCTCTGTCCGGGAGCTTTTAGCAAAACGATCTGGGAAAATCTGATAAAAAATAGCCTGCTTTACCCATTCTGGCGTTTGAACCTGCATTGTTTTCTCCTCTGAATTTATATTCCACCAACAAGTAACCATCTTGGCCGTAATCAGCCTCTGAAGCCGATTTGCCATCATCGGGATTACTGACACCAGTAAACTGAATCTGATTCTCGAATCTTTTTCCTACAGCGATTCGAAACAACACATTTGGACTGTGGTTGACGATATAAAGATCTCGCAAGCCACCGTTATTGTAATCTACAAAAATCGCTCCGCTGCTCTCAGATACTATAAGCTGACCTGATTGCAAAATTAGGCTAAGGAATAAGTTCCATCCTGATTGTTGTAATTGGGGGTATGAGTACCGTCAGGATCAGCAACATCTAAATCGATCCAACGGGCATTGTCAAAATCCCCCCAGCTTGACCGACCATCTTGGTTATTCCCTGATGGTTGTTGGTTATCCCTGCTTGACGGCTGCTATCCAGGAAAATGGGTTCATCCTCCTGAGTTTGAATAGATGAAAAGGGGCTGTCCCAAAAGTAAGGCGAGTGGTGGGGAACAAGCTTATTTCGCTAAATTTTACCCTCAGGGTGGGGAAAAATCCTCATAATTGATCAAATATTCATTTCATAGTGGGGGGTCTTTTGAGAAGTTTGGACTTATCAGACAGCCCCTTTGAAAACAAACAAGAGATTTCTGCGGGGATGCCGGAGCATCGGCTATCCTTTTACGGCCCCCTGGATAAGACCACCGACGATTTGATCTTGCAAAACCAGGTAGATGATCATAATTGGTAAAGCACCCATCAAAGCTCCCACAGAGAATGGACCCCATTTCAGGGAAAATTGTCCCGAGGTGAAGATTTGCAGGCCAACCATCAGCGTGTAGTTTTCCTGGGTTTTAAGCAAAATACGGGCGATGACAAAATCACCATATGTACTAATGAAACTCAGGACTCCAACCACGGCCAAAATTGGACGCAGCAAAGGCAGAATCAACTGGATGAAGATTTGCCAGCTGGTAGCGCCATCAACCATTGCGGATTCATCGATATCCCGGGGGATGGTGTCGAGATACCCTTTCAGCAGCCAGATATTTAATCCCATCGATCCGCCTAAATACACCAGGATTAACCCTGCATGAGTATCCAGCCCGAAGAAGGGGATGATGTCACCCACCTCGGCAATCATCAAGAAGATGGCTATCAAAGCCAGCAGGTTGGGAAAGACCTGGATCAGTAAGATGGATTTAAGCATGGTTTGGCGGCCTTTAAATCGAAACCGGGAGAAAGCGAATGCTGCTGTTGTAGTAATTGATAGGCTTAAAATAGTTGAGATGGATGCAATTTTTATCGAATTCCACCACCAGTCCCAGAAGGGGAATATAAATTTTCCTTCTGGGACGTGAGGGAAAATATCCCGTCCTAAAATATTCATTGAGAATTCACGGATGGCTGCACCTTGTGCCGGCAGCAAAATATAGAAGTTATTGAAACTCCAATTGTCAGGAATCAGTTTGGCTGAAGCCAGGGAATTGGATGGATTGATCGAAGAGGAAATGATCCACAACACAGGGAAAACCGAGAAGAAGATCAGGATTAGGGCCAGGATAAACCGAATAACCAGGCTGAAACGCTTGGTAAATGTCATGGATGTCGTCAAACGTTTTAATCCTGTGTGACTAGACATTTTCACTTACCTCCTCCCACATATTGGTGAAGCGGAACTGGAACATAGTCAAAGCAGCAACAACAAAGAAGAGCACGACAGTCATTGCGGAGGCCAGACCATATTCAACCCCGCGACCACTTCCTTCGAAAGCCAATTTGTAGACATAACTCATCAGGATATCCGTGTGGCCTGCCTGTGTAGCAGCACCGGCAATAGGTGGTCCACCCTGGATGAACAGATAGATCAGGTTGAAGTTATTGAAGTTAAAGATGTAGGATGCAATTAGCAGCGGGCCTACAGCGACTAATAGCAAGGGTAAGGTAATCTTCCTAAACTGCTGCCAGCCGCTGGCGCCATCAACTCGGGCAGCTTCATACAATTCACTGGGAATAGACTGGAGGGCACCTGAACAAATCAACATCATGTAGGGATACCCTAACCACAAGTTAACAATCAGGATTGCAATCTGCGCCCAAATCTGTTCGGTCGTCCATGGGATTGAAGCACTTGACCCAAATAATTTTTCAAGTGTCCGGTTGATCACCCCTAATTCAGGGTTCATCATACCGCGCCAGATTATGATTGAAATCAAGCCTGGAATTGTATAGGGCACCAACATTAATGTACGAATGAGCTTCTTGAGGGGAAATTTTTGGTCGTCGAACATAATGGCGATTGACAACCCCAAGAAAAAGGTCGTCAGTACACTGATGGTTGGGAAGATAAAGTTCCAGGAAAGTATCCTGACCAAAGGACCGCGTAGTGCAGGGCTGGTAAAGAAACGTTCGAAGTTCTCCCAACCAACATTGGCCCGGAATCCAGGTCTGATAACATCACCATAGGGACCTGTATATGTACCATCGATATTTGTATAGGTTATTCCGGTTTCTAGATCATGAAATGAATCGGTAACTTTATCATATTCATATAGTGGAATCAATTCAGCCGCTTCAGATGGGGAGCGGACTTGCACAGTATTACCTTCAACACCAAACTTAATCTCGGGCAAATTTTGATCCGTAGCTGCGAGGATAGCATTCAACCGGGTGTAGCCCTCTATAGAAAAGGGAATACCTTCGGAGTCCAGGTCGCTGATGCCGGCAGTCCCAGGTTCAACCTGAATAATAGCTTCACCGGGAACTGCAAAAAAACTATCTCCAGCCTCATCTTGAAGCCAAAGAGCATACTCATCATTATCTGATATGTATGCTGTCCAGGTAAACGCTTTACCTTCTTCTGGTAGATAAGTTCTCTTTTGAATCTGATCCAAAGCCTGTTCCCTATTGATCAGGTGGGCGTCTCCGTAATTTGTGAAAGCCACGTAAACCGTAAAAAAGATCGGGTAAATCACAAAAATAATCATCAATGCCAGGCCAATAGCCATCCATCGAAGTGGTGCCAGTTTTGGAACGATATATATGATGTTTACCATCACTGCAACAATGCTGAACACAGCCCCCAGAGAGTAGAATCCCATCCTAAATACATTATATAAAAACCAGATAATAAAGACATTAAAAACCAGCAATCCAAGAAATCGGAACAAGTCAGATCGAAGATTTTTGAAGAATGAATTTCCAGAGGATGCAGCAGTGGTCATCAGATTTTGTCCTCCCTAAGATAAGAAGAAGGCCAGGGGATTTCACCCCTGGCCTTTGTCAGACAATACTACTCGGTAACAATCTCAAGCAGGTGGGTTGCAGGATCGTATGTAAAGGTCACAGTACCATCAGCAGCCATACTGAAAGCATAGTTATCGCCATCGGTAACGCCATCAATGCCGTAGTTGAGCGTCCAGCCGCCATCCATAGCAACTTTTACTTCGTAGTCTCCAGCGGCGAGTTCAAAGGTGCCGGTCCAGAGACCATCATCGCCCAGGGTCAATGCAGAACCTTCACAGTCAGGCTTCCAGTCACCTTCACAGGCGCCAGAAGCAGCCTGCCATGATCCGGGAACGTTAACCATACCAGCGAAGGCGCCGCCGATAGCAGAGCGGATCTGGACTCCGGCAGTCTTCAATGCATCAGCAGGTTCTAGCTCACCAGTGAGGATTAGAACAATCGCATCGTTCCAGGAGCCCCAGACAGAACCCATGGCAGGAATTGTGGGCATAGCGGTCGCAAACTCGCCAGCTTTACCCATCGCCAGGAGATCTGCATTATCGGTGGCTTCGAGTACTGGGATGAAAGCGGAAGGTCGGTTTCCAGCAATATAGAGATCGTTCATCACTTCTTCGGTGGCAACGAACTCGGTCAGGAAAGCCTGGGCCAAGAGTACATTCTCACTGAAAGCGTTCACAACAAAGATCTGAACACCAGAGAAGGGATAACCAGCCTGGTCCCCTGCGGGGAAGTTGGTAATAGCATAAGGAACACCCGATTCGCGAATGCGGTCGAGTGCCCAGGGGCCAGCCATCAAGAA
Organism: uncultured Anaerolineales bacterium; assembly: GCA_964532455.1. Lineage (GTDB taxonomy): Bacteria > Chloroflexota > Anaerolineae > Anaerolineales > UBA11858 > B10-G9. Next base: position 3,180 of record CAZHHT010000102.1, on the reverse strand, counting down.
GGGGACCTCACCAGTCTCGAAGAGAACATGAGCGGTGTCCCAGTCGGTGCTGTCGCTAATGAAGCCTTCTTCCACAGCGGCTTGGAGCCATTCGCCAGCTTTGATCATACCGGGGCTGTCAACACCCAGGTCATCAGCGTTCCAGTTTCCAGCCTCATCACGACCAAAAATGTAACCACTATAAGCTGTCATCAGTGGATAAGCATCGTAAGTCGTACCAGCTAATCCCAAACCGTAAGTAACACTGCCGTCAGCTATCAAAGCCCGACCGATCTCAAGAACCTCATCCCAGGTTGTGGGGGGTTCAGGAACTAAATCGGTATTGTAGAAGAAACCAAGGTTCTCGGTAGCATATGGCATCGCGTAAAGCACGCCATCATAGGTGGCGGCATCAATGGTGCTGGGAACAAACAATTCAAGTTTGTTGCCCAAGTCGATGGAAGCCAACAGACCGCTGGCAACCAAAGAGCCGGCCTGGTCGTGAGGCATTATGGTGATGTCGGGGCCTTCGCCAGCAGGAGCTGCAACCGTGAATTGGTCCCGAATGTTGGCGACCTCTTCCACAATCACTTCGACATTGTAGGCAGCGAGGAAATCGTCAGCTAATTCAGCCAGTATAGGGGAACGCATGTCATCAGCCCAAATGCGGAGTGTAGCAATAGGTTCTTCTGCCACTTCTTCGGTGGGTTCTTCTGCCACTTCTTCGGTAGGTTCTTCAACCACGGGGGCCTCAGTGGGTGTTACCTCAACTTTTGGTTGGCAAGCAACCAAAAACATTGAAGCGGTCACCAGCAGAGCGACCAATGTAAAAAGTCTTTTTCTCATTTCTTTCCTCTCCTAAATATAAAAATAATCTTTTTCCTTTTTTTTTGTGCGAGATTTATCCATTGATACTATTAAAGTAAAGAGACTGCGTTGTATGCCAAAATAGTTCAACAAATCATGTATATTTCCTGGCAAACACCTCCTTTTTTATACTATTCGTCTCTTCATCCTCACAGGTAATCACATCGCAGCCAAGGTTTATGCGCAGATATTTGAATGAACTGTACCCAAGACCATTTTGCCAATTATACCAGCAGAAACTGCTTCCGTAAGATTTCACAATCTGACAGTCCGTTGGGTAGGATTCAATAATAAGTCTACCTTTTGAGATACCATCCCCGACAAAAACAGCCATCTCCCTCTTGGCAACGTTGAATAAGCTTACAATAGCAATTCCCAAGTTTGCCTGGTCTCCCTTCCAATGCTGCAAATCTAGGAAGAAAGGTTTCAATGGGTTGCAAAAGGGCTGGCTGCAGCCGAAATTGAGACTAACTAACAGGCTTAAATCATGTTATGATTTACCCGCCAAGCTGGAATTTTCGTTATGGAGACTAAGTTATGCCCATCAATGAAATACTTTTCTATGGAGAAACAGGAAATCTCTACCCACTAGACATTCGCCATAGTTCCCAACGGCGCGCAGATTTCGATCCCATTCCCGGTGGAAAGATTCGGATTCGAGTTCAAACCGAACCTGGATTCAAAGAAGTGGTTGTGGTTTATAACGACGGCAATTCCAAAGCAGAAAGGCTGAATTTGTGGGCTGAAACTCTGCGTTTTCAATATTGGCAGGGTGAAATTCAGCCCGACGCCAGTCAATTCCATTATCAAATCGCATTAAAACACCAGGATGGGTCTGCAGTCTATCACGGACCAACGGGAACAACTGGTGCGTCAGAATTCGATTTTCAAATTGATTTGAATAAGGAAACTGTTCTCACGACCCCAAAGTGGATGCACGGGGCAGTTATCTATCAGATTTTCCCCGAGAGGTTCCATAACGGTGACCCCAACCTAAATCCTCCCGGCACAGAACCCTGGGGATCTAAACCCACCTCCTTACAATTCCAGGGTGGTGACCTTCGTGGTATTCTGAAAAAGCTGGGTCACCTGGAAGAATTGGGCGTTGAAGTACTTTATCTGAATCCTATTTTTACATCCCCATCCAACCATAAATATGATTGTTCGGACTACTACAATGTTGATCCCTCCTTTGGTGGAAATGAAGCACTGCATGATCTAGTCAGCCAGCTTCACAAACGCTCCCTTAAAATTATTTTGGATGCATCATTTAATCACTGCCATCCTAATTTTGTGGGTTTCAGAGACATCAAGATTAATGGTCCAGAATCCAAATATTGGGATTGGTTCACTATCTACGAGTATCCCCTTACCGTAAAAGTACGTCCCCATCTTATTCCGCCGGAACATAAAGAACGGGCCAAACATTATCAATCCTGGTTAAGTAAATTTGAACAGGATACAGGTATCCCTGTTGATATCGCTGAGGATGAAGGTCCCATCCTTGCCCCGTCTTACGATACGTGGATGGGTATACCAACCATGCCTAAATTTAATTTATCAAACCCGGAAACCCGGGTATACTTCCTGGATGTGACTCGCTATTGGATTGAGGAATTTAAGATAGACGGCTGGCGGATGGACGTTGTTCCCCATATCGTGCCGGATTTTTGGAGGGATTTCCGCAAAACTGCCAAAGCATCCAACCCAGATGTAATGCTGCTCGCTGAAATCTGGGGCAACGCATCTTATTGGCTTCAGGGTGACGGATTTGACGGAACGATGAATTACACCTTTCGTTCCCTGGCACTGGAATATTTCGCCAGAAACAAGATGGACACCCAGACCTTCTTGGATGGCTGCAAGCACATGCTAATGATGTACGCCCATGAAATGACCCTGGTTAGCCAAAATCTTCTCTCATCACACGACACAGAACGTTTCCTGCATGAAGCTGGTGAAGATAAAAGCCGCCTTCGGCTGGCTACCCTGTTCCAAATGACAATACCTGGAGCACCGAGTATTTATTATGGCGATGAAATTGGGATGACCGGTGGTCGTGATCCCGATTGCCGCCGAGCTTTTCCCTGGGAATTGGACTCCTGGGATCTAGAAATGTACTCGCTGGTAAAAACTCTGGCCAAGCTAAGGAAAGAATATCCTGCCTTGCGAACAGGAGATTGGGAAGCTATTTGGCAAAGCGATGAGGCTTTTGCCTACCGTCGTTCTGAGGGAAATGAACAAATTTTGGTAGTGATCAGCCGGAATAAATCTATCAGGGATGTTCACCTTCCCCTACAAAATAAGGACTCAGCATTGCTGTATGGTAACGTC
>CAZHHT010000101.1:0-11658 GCA_964532455.1 uncultured Anaerolineales bacterium | reverse complement strand
CTGCGCAATCATCTGGATAATGCTCTCCCGCACCGCAACGTCAATATGCTGACCACCCATGCCTTCGGGAATGGTCTCTTTTGTTGTCGTATCCTGTTTCCAGGTAAGGGTCATATCTTCCTCACAAAGGCGGGTGAGGGTTGGGCTTAACTTTGCCGAATCTGCCTGGGTTGCCGGATCTACCGCAACCCGGTAGAGAGCTCTGGGGTATGCGGGAATCGGAAGTTTTATGGGATGGTTTTCATCACCCAAAGTATGGCCGGTAGAAGTAATATTTAATTTCGGAACAGCAACAATATCACCTGCATGCACATTTTTCACATCCAACTGCTGTTTTCCGCGCATCACGGAAATATTTCCAAAGCGTTCCTCTTCACCTTCCTGATGATTCCATACCTTGCTGTCTGAACTGACAGAACCGGAATATACCCGGAAGTAAGTAATTTTTCCTACATAAGGATCTGCTGTGGTTTTCCAAACATAAGCGGTAAATGGTCCTGCATCTGTAGGTTGAAGTTCTTCCTCGCCTTTTGCGCCTTCTCCTAACACGGGACCAAGTTCACCTGGTGCCGGCATTAGTTTTACGATTAAATTCAGCAATGGAGCCATACCTATATTGGCAGTTCCTGAGCTTACCAGGACAGGTACAATAGTTTGAGTTATGATGGCATTCTTTAAGCCGCTAAGAATTTCATCTTCAGATAAGGTTTCCCCTTCCAGATATTTCATCAACAGTTCATCGTTGCCCTCAGCAGCAGTTTCGATGATTTCCGTTCGTAATTCTTCAACCTGATCGTGGAATTCGTCCGGGACGTCAACGGATTCTTTACCATTTCCCTTATAGGCCTTGTTTTCTAGAATATCAATTACTCCACTGAAATCCGCCTTTTCTCCCCAGGGTAATTGCAGGGGTAATAATCTTGATTTTGTCATCTGGCGAACTGATTCGAGAGCTTTTTGAAAATTTGCGTTTTCTCGATCCATCATATTAATCAGAACAAAACGCGGTAAATTAAAATCATCAGCATAAGACCAGGCAAGCTCTGTGCCCACTTCTGCACCAGCAACAGAATCTATCGGGATAATCACTCCGTCAACTACCCGCAAAGCCGATATGACTTCACCAACAAAATCTGTGTAACCCGGTGTATCTAATATGTTGATTTTGTTATCGTTGTATTCAACCGGAATTACAGAAGTAGAAATGGAAATTCCCCGACGTTTTTCTTCATCCTGAAAATCCGAGACCGTTGTTCCGGCATTGATATCTCCTTGACGAGTTAAAGCGCCTGTGAAATATAACAGGGCTTCCGTCAGCATTGTTTTTCCTGACCCACTGTGTGAAGCCAGGGCTATATTTCGAATGTTTGGGGTTGAATATTCTTTCATGGATTAAACCTTCCTAAGAAATAATGGAAATCTGTCCTTAAATCATCCAATCAGCGATTGACTTTGTTATACTTATACTTTGTCAGAAACCTTTCTTTATCAGACTACACGATTTTATGACATCATGGCTTCCTTGTCAAAGCGATTAAGATGATCTTCCTCTCCAAATGGCAGAATCAATTATAGATATCATCTGCCTGGATAGATAAAGATATCAATTGCCGTAAGTAAAAACCAATACAAACAATTATGCAGCGATTATCCATCAGAAACTTAATAAAAAGAACAGCTGATATTCAGCAGATGATCGGTCTCGAAAAAATAAAAGAAACCAGTTCTTCCGAAACTGATTATCTTAAACTTTTATCTGCTGTGATCTGGAACATCAATACCACCGCAGAATCCGTTGATCGGATAATTACTGAACGAGGAAAATCTGCTGCGGATCTCCCCATCAGGTCCCGCCGGGCGTATCAATGGATTAAATATTTATCGGAAGAGAGGCATATTCAAAGACACCTGGATGCAATTCGGAGGATTTCTATATTTCTGCCAAATATACCCCGTTCTCGTCGGTTTAATCAGTACCAGGTTGAGTTTAAACTCTATCATATTGGTCCCCTGTACAAAATCCGGGAGCAGAATAGAACCATCGAGATAGTGGCTCAAGAAAGCTTTTTGTACGCCCCGGATCATGTGCTTCTAGCACTGTTGGGCATGGCTCTCCAGCCCTCTTCCGGATCAAGCAAGCAGATTATTAGGGAATACGCAAGCGGTAAACAATATAAGACCATTCGCAAAAATCTGGAATACTTATCTATCCCTTCTGGAAGTTTTTCTTCTGGAAAGCATCATGACCTGGAAAAAAGTTTTAACCGGGTAAATCACGATTTTTTTAATGACAAATTGATAAAACCTCATCTGGTCTGGAACAACAGGATAACGCGCAGGAAGTTTGGTCACTACCAGGAAGATACAAAAACTGTGATGGTCAGCATCAGTTTAGACCATCACAGAGTTCCGGAATATGTGATCGATTACGTCATGTACCATGAACTGCTCCATCAGAAGCTGGGAGCTCGTCTGAAAAATGATCGAAGGTACACTCACACACCTGAATTTAAAAAGAAGGAATTAGATTTTCCGCGAATCGAGGAAGCACAGCAGTTCCTGAGCAAATTATCTCGAAGATAATCCTGCGGCGGACTGGCTCTGCCAGGTTTTCACGAGCGCTGAGATTCGATAGAACCGATTTCTTATTCCCCTATTCCCTCCTTGTGCTCTCTTACCAGCTCCCTGCGAAGCAGTTTGCCAACATGTGTTTTTGGCAATTCATCCCGGAATTCAATCTCTGACGGAATTTTATATTTTGCCATTCTCTCTTTGGCCCAGGTTTTTAACTCCTCCATGTTCAATGATTGCCCTTCCGCCAAGACAATCCAGGCTTTTACAATTTCTCCCCGCTTTGGATCTGGGACTCCCGCTACTCCGACATCCTGGATTGCAGGATGATCCTGAAGAACTTCCTCCACTTCCCGCGGCCAAACCTGGAAACCACCCGGCTTAATAACTTCCTTTTTGCGATCCACGATATAGAAATACCCCTGTTCATCCATCCGGGCGATATCCCCTGTATACAGCCATCCCTCCCGGAGCGTATTCCGGGTTTCAGTCGGCATGTTGTAGTAGCCTTTGAAAACCTGGGGGGCTTTAATGATTAATTCGCCAATTTCCCCCACAGCAAGTTCAGTGACCTCATCATCCAAATCGATTATTTTTGCATCCACATCAGGGAATGGCAAACCGATGGAACCAACTTTATTTTCTCCCATATTCGGATTGCAGTGAGTTGCGGTTGGAGCTTCAGATAAACCATAGCCTTCAAACACAAATCCACCTGTCAGTTTTTCAAAGGTTTCTTTGGTCTCCCTCATTAAAGGCGCAGATCCAGATACACAAGCTTTTATCGCTGACAGATCATATTTCCCCGCATTTACATCAGCATTGACATTTATGGCATTGTACAAGGCAGGCACAGCAGGGAAAATGGTTGTTTTGTACTTTTGCATGTTCCCCAACAGGTCTTTCAGATCTCTGGGGTCCGGGACCATCACCAGAATGGCTCCAGCAGCCAATCCATAGTTCATTCCGGCAACCATTCCATATACATGGTAAAGAGGAATAGCCATCATTACCACCTCTTTACCCGTTTCTGCGCTGGTGATCCAATGCAGCATCTGGATAGTGTTGGCAACCAGGTTCCGGTGAAGTCCAATGGCTGCCTTTGGAATACCAGTTGTACCACCGCTGTACTGGAATATCGCCATATCATCCGGCCCAACATCAACCTGAGGGCGGTCATAATCGGAATACTGGGCCTGCAAATCCGGCATCCAGAGATCGTTATCTCTCAAAGTTACCTTAAATCCTCCCTTCTTTTCTTTTAGAAGGGTAAACAATAAACTCATGAGAGGAGGCAGCGTTTCTTTTATATTGGTGACTATGATTTGAGAAATGGCTGTTTCTGGTTGAACACTTTTAACCAATTCATAGTAGTTGCTCATTAAGATCACGAGCTTCATTCCGGAATCGTTTGCTTGGTGTTTAATTTCTCTTCTTGTGTATTGAGGATTTGTTGCGACGACCACGCCGCCGGCTTTTAATACCGCGAAATATGCCATTACAAACTGGGGTGTATTTGGTATCAAGATTCCGACCCGGTCTCCTTTTTTAACCCCCAAACCAACCAGTGCCGCAGCCAACTGATCGGTAATTTTACTCATCTCTTTGTAGGAAATTTCAGCTCCCTTAAAGATAGTACAGGGTTTATCTGGATATTTTTTTGCTGAATCTTCTAGGAAATAAAATATTGGGACTGCCGGGTACGTTAGGCTGCTTGGAATACCCTCATCGTAACAATCATGCCAGGGTCGGTGCTCCATTTTATTCCTCCTGTAACAAGATTTATCTATGGCTGTGTTTCAGTATAACAAATATAAGATAAGAAATGTTGAATTTCATTCATTATTTTATCGGTTGGATCTGCTGCCGCCGAAAACCAGTGGATATCCGGATTATTTTCCTGAAACCAGTTTGCCTGCTGTCGGACATATTTTCGAGATTTACTCCTGATCTGCTTCACTGCTTCCTCTAAAGATATCTCGCCACTCAAGTATTTTATAATCTGTTTGTAACCAATGGCAGACATCGCAGAAAGCTCCGGCGAGTACCCGGCATCCAGCAGCGCCTGGACCTCCTCCACCAAACCCTTTTCCAGCATCTGATCAATTCTTAGGTCTATCCTCTGATACAATTCTTCCCTGGGCCGGATAAGACCGATTTGCAAAACCTGAAACGAAGAACCAAGTGCCTTCTTTTGAGTTGAAAATCTTTTGCCAGAAGACAGGATTACTTCCAGTGCCCGGATCATTCTACGGAGATTTGGTCCATCTATCCCTGCTGCTGCTTCCGGGTCCAATTCTTCCAACCTTGCCCGGATTCCATCCACACCTATCTGCTCTGCCCACTGTCGGAGCGCTTCCCGTAATCCCGGATCAGGTTTAATTGAAGGCAAATCCCACCCTTGAACAATCGCTTGAATGTACTGCCCTGTTCCTCCCACCAGGAAAGGTAAATTACCCCTCTGCTGGATTTCCTGTATGACCGCAATCGCCCTGGGCAAGTAAACCGCTAAACTCCAATCCTGATCTGGCGAAGCCACATCAATAAAATGATGGGGTACCAGTTTCTGTTCATCCCGGGTAGGTTTGGCAGTACCAATGTCCATCCCCTGATAAAAAAGCCGTGAATCTGCTGAGACGATTTCTCCTTTCAATCGCTCCGCTACCTGGAGAGAAATTTTGGTTTTCCCCACAGCAGTAGGCCCTATGATCACGATGAGTGGTTTTCTTTCCAGATCCATGTTTATGAAAAAACACTTTCAAAATGCTTAATGTCAGCGGGATTACCCGCTGACAGTTTTTGAATGGCAATCACATCTACTCGCCAGGGATAATCCAGCCTTGGATTATCTTGTAAATAGGTTTCTATCGCCGCTAAAAGATGTTCCTGTTTCTGACGTGTGACTGCATCCTCTGGATTTCCAAATTCCAGGGTTGTACGAGTCTTAACCTCTACAAAAACCAAGTATTTTTCATCCTCATACTCTTGGAGAGTGATAATATCAATTTCGCCGTAAGAAGTGTAAACATTCCGATCCAAAATTAAATATCCCTTATTATCCAGATAGGCAGCAGCTAAATCTTCACCCCACTTTCCGATATTCTTATTCCTGTTCGCCATGTTTCCCTTCCGGAAATCACCCAAGAATGATCTCATTGCCTATTCCAAGTTTAACACAAGGTCAGGCGATAAATCAGAGAATATTCTAATCACATCTACGATTTCACCCACTTCAAGGTAGAATTGGATCATGTCAGATAACCGGGACCAACTCCCTGATCTTAATACCTTAAGCATACTGGTATCAATAATATTATTGGCATATACATTAACTCATTTTGTCTCTATTCCAACTCTGCAGTACGAGATCACATTCCTGGGTATCTACTTCCCGATCAAATTCAATTTTTCAACTTTAGTAACACTCCTGGTTGCTGGATTGACCGCATCCGGATCTGCTTGGATGCTGCAAGACCATCCTGCCAGGGACCACTACCAGAGTACTGCGGTGAATTGGCTGCTGCCATCGCTCACATCACTCGTGTTAATGCTGGCGATTGAGCAGCTTCTCTTTGGCGGGATATGGTGGATTGCAGCATTTGCCAGCGGAATTATATTGATCCTGGTCTTTATTGCTGAGTATATTGTGCTAGATCCTTCTAATCCCAATTTCCTGCCGGCAGAGATGGGGATAACCGCCTTGTCAATTGTCCTATTTCTGATATTAGCCATCTCCCTACATTCAGCTGAAGTCAGGCTCTTTTATAGAGTACCTATATTAAGTGTGTCAGCTGCTCTGGTATATCTTCGGGTCATCCATCTTCGCCAGAAAGGTTTCTGGGCGATAACCCAGGGATCAGTCTCCTTCCTTCTTATTGGCGAAATTGCGGCTGGTTTGCATTATTGGCCGATGCAATCTGTAAATTTTGGAATTGCCCTGGCAGGCCCTCTCTATGCATTGATCGAAATCAGTGACCATTTGCGAGCAGTTGACTCGAAACCCCAATTGCAGGATATTATCTGGCCATTGTCAATTGTGATTATCTCCTGGGGGATCGCTTTTCTTCTATAAAACGTTTCCCTTCCAATTGTTTAGTGTTAAGAAGAATATCTGTAAAAACTCTCACTTTATATCTGGAGAACTAATAAAATGCAAAATCTGCTGATAATTGGAATCCTTATTCTGGCATATTGTGTTGGTTCAATCCCCTGGGGATATATCCTGGTTAAAGTATTCAAGGGAAAAGATATCCGAGAAATTGAAAGCGGCCGCACTGGTGGAACAAATACGATGCGGGCATCAGGCTTCTCAATGGGTTTAATCACTTCCATGCTTGATATCCTGAAAAGCGCCTGTGTGGTCTGGATCGCAAAATACTTATTTCCAGATTCCTACTGGATCCATGTATTAACTGCTTTAGCAGCGGTGATTGGTCACAATTATTCTATTTATATGATCAGAAGGGATCAAAATGGTAAAATCATAGTTAGTGGAGGAGCGGGCGGCGCACCGACTGCCGGTGGTATTGTTGGGCTTTGGTGGCCCAGCATATTTATACTCATCCCGGTCGGATATTTCATCGTGATGATTATCGGATATGCATCTTTAGCCACAATGAGCTTACCGCTGATTGGCAGCCTGATTCTCCTGATCCGGTTTATTAGAATCGGCACTCCCTGGCAATATATTTTCTTCGGTCTCCTGGCTGAAATCTTAATTGTCTGGGCTTTGCGCCCGAATATTAAACGATTAATGAATGGAACCGAACGTATTGTGGGAATCCGGGCAAAATCAAAAAAACAAGAATAATCTATCTAATAACAAAATATATCCTGCGAAATAATCAACAGGATATATTTTTATTATTATCTGGGATTCAGATTTATCAATGATCTAATCCTTGGGGTTCATTACCGTATTTTTTACGATACAAATGCCTTAAGTTCTGCTGGTGGATTTCCTCTGCTGCACCACCTAATAAAATACGACTCTTTCCACAGATCTCAATCGTTTTTTCCTTGAGGTACTCTCCCGGAAAATCGTCCTCAGAAGCTTCATCTACAATCTTTTGAATTGTATCCAGGTAGGCAATGCGGTCAGCAATGCTGGAGTATATCTCTCCTCTTAAGATCACTTCTCCGTGTCCCTGGACAACATTTTCAAGAGTGAGGGATTCTATTTTTCTTAATGACTTCCTCATTGTATCTGAGTCACCGTCTACTATATGGGGAATCGGCATCCACACATCTCCGGCAAACAAAACCTCATCTTCAACAATATAGACACCAATACCATCATCACTATGCCCTGGCAGCTCAATAAAACGCAAAGTTTTATCCCCTACAATCAGCTCCAGGACGCCGGAATCGAATGTCAAATGAGGTAAGATAATTTGCGTCCTTTGAAAAACTTTGTCCGTCTCCAAAGCAGCGGCTAAGGATGCTTTCCCGAATTTCTCTAAATTTGCCCGGCATAAGACGTGACTTAAAACATAAGCTCCCGGGAAATAACAATTCCCCCAACTATGATCAGCGTGGTAGTGGGTATTGATCACATAGCGGACTTTTCTTTTTAGTTCCTCTTCAATAAACTCCTTGATCGCCAAGGTCTCATCTGGAAAGGCAAGGGTATCAATGACCACCGCCCATTCCTGACCAATTACCGCTCCAGCATTGACCTGGGCATAAATATCACTCTGGAAAATATAAACATCATCAGCAACACGTTCCCGATGAATCATATGTTTTCAAGCCCTCCTTGAATAATTTGCTGCTGTATTTATTGAAAAATCCAAGCAATTTCTACCTTCCAATAATCCAAAGAATAGCATACTTCAAGGGTGAAAGTCAAGAAATTTTAAGATTAAAGGAAAAAACAAATTTTTCAGAATGCTGCTGCAACCTAAAGCAGCATAAATCGTTTTGTATCAAAGAGGGTTCAACTTCAATTTGGTCAAGTTAAGAGACCTTGTTGACTTGGACCCTGTATACAGGTATAATGCGTAAAATCGAAAAATATAACGAAAATCGAGCAAAGTACATGGCCAACGAGCTGATAGAGACGGGAGGTCAGCGGCTGAAAGCCCCCTCAGCGAGTACCATGAAATGTCCCTCGGTTCGTTTGTCGAAGAAATTTGAGATCTTCAAAGAGTAGAACGGCACGGGATTGCCCGTTACAGCAAGATCCTGATGATAGTTCCAGGAACTGAGTGTGGGTGTTAAGATTTGACACCCAAACAGAGGTGGTACCGCGGAAGGTTAATTCGTGCCAGGTTACGATTAAGCCTTTTCGTCCTCAAGGGATGAAAAGGTTTTTTGTTTTTTAAGGGCACAGCTATGTTTAAACGATTTAGTTCGTTAATTATCATGATTGTAATCTTCGCAGGCTGTCAATCATCTGATTCAACACTTGAGCCAACTGATGAGGGTCTTCTCAACACGCTGCCTGCCACCTTGACTAAGGAGGCATCCTTTACTCTTTCACCGACGGATACCATATTAAGCTGGACTCCATCTCCTACGCCTGATTTTGTCCCCCCCACCCCGTCACCTCTCATAGATCAATCCCCAACACAAACTCCGCTTACTTTCCAGAACTTGCCTGCACTCACCCTCGGCAAGGAAGTCACTATCGGCCGGATCAGCATGGCCACTTCAGAAAAAGGGTGGGCTATCGGCAATCAGGATGATGAATTCCAACATATCCTATTTTCCCAAGATGGTGGTCACAGCTGGCAGGATCGAACACCACCCATTCTGATTCCATCTGAATTCCAGCGATATAAACACAATATTATTGCTCATTTCTACGACGAGAACACCGCCTGGGTCTTAATCGATAATACAAAAGACGACCTAAATGATTTAAACTATCTTGTTTGGAGAACAAAAGACAGCGGACTGACCTGGATTCCCAGTGATCCTCTTCCCTTCCCGCTAGGCCAATTCTATATATTTCCAGGTGTCTTTTCTTTCATCAACCCGGACACGGGTTGGCTGTTGGTGCAAACCGAGCTCTCTCATATGCACGATTTTTCCTACCTGTTTTCAACCCTGGATGGAGGAGCAACCTGGAAGTTGATAAATAGGCCAGGCAACAGCATGATTGAAGTATATCTAAATACCGACATGGCTTTTGCTAACGAAAATGATGGCTGGGTTACCAAAGATGAATTGGGGAGCGGACTCGGACCATTGATTGAACAAACCCGGGATGGTGGAATAACCTGGGAAACTATCTATCTGCCTCCTCTTGCCAATACCACCTGGGAAGAAGGTATCCAGAGCTGTGTAACAATCAACCCTTCGTTCACTTCATCCCAAACAGGATTGGTCCTGATTCAATGTTTCCTCTATGATCAAGACAACCATTTCTTTGATATGGAAAATCCCGACATTTATATTTACGCTACAAGTGACTGGGGTGAAAGTTGGCAAACCGCTGCCCTACCCTCGCCGGTAGAAGAGCTTGTATTTATTGATTTTCTGACCGGGTTTGCGATGGGGAAAGATCACTATCGGACCAATAACGGCGGTGTGGATTGGACCAGGATCAAAACTGTCACCTGGCAAGGACAGTTCAGTTTTATCAATGCCAGAGAAGGTTGGGCTGTTGCCCAGCGTGATGATGATATTGCCCTGGTTTATACCATTGATGGCGGACTCACCTATCAACTAATTACTCCAATATTGAACCCTTAATTGACATATTAAAACCCGAGCATTTATATCTGAATGGAGAACTCTATGCTACCAAAAACATATGATTTCAAATCTGCCGAAGCGCGATTATATAAATTTTGGGAAAAGAAGGGATACTTTAAGCCCACCAATGACCCCAATCTACCTGGTCATGATCCCAAGAAAAAACCGTATGTAATCAGCATTCCTCCGCCCAACGTGACAGGGAAACTGCATCTGGGACATGTACTTTTTGTTACTCTGGAAGATTTGATGATCCGGCATCAGCGTATGAAAGGAGTTCCCACACTTTGGGTCCCTGGAACTGATCACGCCGGGATCGCCACCCAGCTCCAGGTGGAGATGAAATTAAAAGAAGAGGGCACTAGCCGGGAGGAAATCGGCCGAGAAAAGTTCCTGGAAGAAACCTGGAACTGGAAAAACGAACATAGCGGTTTAATCGTGGAACAGATCCGCCGCTTGGGTGCATCCTGTGACTGGGATCGGGAGCGATTTACATTGGATGAGGGACTTTCGAAAGCAGTCCGTGAGGCTTTTGTTCATCTATATGAGAAAGGTCTCATTTACCGCGGTCCGCGCTTAATCAACTGGTCGCCAACGCTGCAAACAGCTGTATCCGATCTGGAGGTGGAACACACTGAAGAACAGGGAAACCTCTATTATTTTAAATATCAGCTTGCAGAAAATCCCAAGCAATATATCCCGGTTGCTACTACCCGACCAGAAACCATCCTCGGTGATACCGCAGTTGCTGTCCACCCCGAGGATGAAAGATACCAGAAATTTATTGGCAAAACTGTGCTGGTACCAATACTTGGTCGCGAAATTCCTGTAATCGGGGATGAATATGTGAGCACCGAATTCGGTACTGGCGCTTTAAAGATCACCCCTGGGCATGATCCAAACGATTATCAGATTGGTCTCCGGCATAACCTGGAATTGATTTCAATGCTGGATAAAAAAGCCAGAGTGACCGAGGTGGGTGGTCCCTACCAGGGGCAGGATCGTTTTATCGCCCGCGAGAATCTTTGGGAGGATATGAAAAAAGCCGATTTGATTATAAAAGAGGAGCCCTACATCCACCAAGTTCCTCGGGCGCAGAGAGGAGGCGAGATCATTGAACCTATGATTTCCACTCAGTGGTTTGTGGATGTCTCTCCGCTGGCAGAAAAAGCCCTAGAAGCTGTAAAGAATGGACAGATTGAGTTCATTCCGGAACGGTTTAATAAAGTTTATTACAACTGGATGGAAAATATTCACGATTGGTGCATCAGCCGGCAGTTATGGTGGGGACACCGTATTCCTGTCTGGTACTGCGATGACTGCAATGAAATCACTGTTGCTCGCCAGGATCCCACAACCTGTGAACACTGCGGTAGTTTCCAA
>CAZHHT010000100.1:0-11691 GCA_964532455.1 uncultured Anaerolineales bacterium | reverse complement strand
CGTTTTTGCATTCAACTTTGTTTAAAATGGTGTTTTTTCAGAGGACTCATTAATATAATAAAAATTATTATTAGTAATATATCCATGTCAAATACTCCTTATTAATAAATTAGGTCATCTTTTTAAGTTGGATAATATTTTATACATCCACCTCCATCGTTGTTGCTTTTTTACAACTTTTTTTGTGTTCACTAAACTTAGTAGTAAGTCCATTATACCTGACTATATTTTTGCCCACTTAATGTATGAGCTTCGCGAAGCTCTTTGACAAGTCTGTTGAAGATCAGCAGGGAGGATTAGCTTATTTTCCAGATGTATTCCTGATTTTGAATAATTCTTATGTTAAGTACACTTGACACTATCATGTATGTTAAGTATACTTAACATATGACGCATAAAAATGTAGGAAATAAAATTAAAGAACTTCGTGCAAACCTCGGAATGACCCAAGCACAGTTGGCCGGACTTGTTGGGGTTGCTAGAGTTTCAATCGTTTCTATTGAAACAGGTCGTTTCATCCCAACAATTGAAACTGCTTTGCGCATTAGTAAAGCATTAGGTGTTCCAATTGATCAAATATTCTGGTTAAAGGCTGATATCAAATGAATAAACAATTTGTACCTTACTACATCTCAAGAGCTTTGCTTAGTGCTGTTTTTGCTTCATATATTGTGGGATTCAATTGGAAGGCCATTCTTATCACACTAGTTTTCTTTAGCTTCTTTTTACTCTACCTCCACAGCGGTTGGTTTGAGATCAATACAGAAAACAAGCTCTTCCCCTTACGTCGCGACTCTCGCGGGCAACTCATTCAAAGAAAGGCACTTATTATCGCTATAGTTTTGGGGGTAATTGCATATTTTTCTATGTCTCTAGTTTTTAACAATTTGGGGTTAGTATCTGACTCTGGCGATATAGCCTTTGCAATCTTGATTATCGCTTACTTCTCAACTCAATTTGTGCTCTTCTCAAAAACCTAGTTTTTTGTTCCACAAATTCATATCAAAAAAAGTCGACATTTTCCAAAATCTTCGAAGCTGTTTGCTTTAAACTTCCGGAAAGCAGGACTTCTTTTTGTGTTCTATAAAAAATACTCACCCAAGATTATCAAACGATGGATTTTGTAGGTGCCTGGCTCAGGTAATCAGCAATCAGTTTCCATAATTTTCACTCTCTCCAGGTCACCCCCTCACCTGTCCTGCGACTGAAGGAGGGACCGCAGGTCATATCGAAGGACCAAGTTTCCCAGTCAGACTTTAGACGTTCAGGTGCTCCGTCCTGAGCTCAGCCGAAGGGGAGCAGGGGGAACGAGGGGTAGAGGTAGCTATCAGCAACAATATAGCGTTTCAACTACTCTCAATATCAATCATCAAGGTTGTCGCTTCCTTGAGCCTTGTAGCAATGAGCAGGCTTAGAACCATGAGACCGATGAGCACAATCAAGGGCAAGGTCATTGAACCTGTTTCCGGGGACTTAAAACTGTCCATTCCAAGGATGAAAACGATCCCTGAGATTTGGCCCATGAGCAATAGCAGGCCGTTTGACGTGCCTTCTGGCGTTGGATGGGTAACTTCAGCGCCATACTGGAATCCGACCGGGCCAGCGCTTAACAAGAAGAAACCAAATACAAATGCCGAGATGAGCAAGAGCCAGTAACTTGTGGCAAAGGTTATGCCGGCCAGCCCCAGGATCGAACCTATCATGGCAAATAATAAGTAAGGTGTTCTTTTACGATAATGGTCAGAGAGTATTGGGATAACCACGGCCCCGATAATTCCTCCCACGATCATCAGGCCTCCTATGTTACCGGCCTGGGTGATTGAGAAATCTCTAGGCCTGACGATATCCTCTATCCAGGTTGTTACCGCGTTGAACACGCCCAGACCCACAAAGAAGATCACCAGGAGAAGAACAAAATCCTTTATTCGCAGGGAATCCTTAAGGCCGTCAAAAACAAGGGAGCGTTCTTCTTGATCAGGGCGGCAGGGAGACGTTGGAGGGCGTTCTTTAACGAATACAAAGAAGACAACTACACCGATTACAGAAACGATCCCGTAGATTAGGAGCATACCGCTAATCTGAGATTGAATCGTCAGATATGGAGTCAGCACTAATGCTGTAAATATGCCCAGGTACATGGCCAGTGATCCAAGACCCGCTGCGGTGGCTCGCTCCTTGATAGGAAACCAACGAGCAGCCACGGTAGTCACGGCATTGAGGATGAATGGCTGCCCGATGGCGATACCTATTTGTGCTATCAGCACTACTGTGTAATCTGGTGCCAGGATACCCCGCAACAATCCGAAGAGGCCTGTCAATAAAGCGCCTATACCCACGGCGACCCTGATGCCATAGGTGTCTATCACCCAGGAGGCAGGGATCGAGATGACAATATATACGATCATAAAACTCATAGACAAGAGACCGATGCTGAGATCCGATACTCCGTAATATATTGCGGCATTGCCTGTAATTGGAGCAAAGGTTATCCACAAGAGTTGATTAATGGCGACGACAAACATAAAGGCAAGAAGCACGACCCATCGATAACCATAGACTTTGAAGTCAGTTTGTTCCATCAGATTAAACCTCCTACTAAAAAGATAATTTGGGAAGGGATAAAAACTTTACTGAAATAGTGGATTCTAGCATCACCCAGATTTTTTACTCTTCACTGAGAGGAAAGCTATCCATCCTCTTTAAACAGGAAAAATTGTGTTTCATCTCTCATCACGGTTGGTGAGTCACCAAATTGATGAGCTCACTTCGTCTTCCTCCTCGCATGAACTCGGTGTTAGCTCAGTGCAGGCAGAATGATACATCTACCCATCGGGCAAAGGGCGCCGGGCTCCAGTAATCAGTTTTCACGATTATTACTATCTCCCAGTTATCCCCTCACCTGTCCTGCAACCGGAGGAAGTATCGAAGCCCTTCGGTTTCGCTCCGCTACACTCAGGACAGGTGGAGCGTGTGTTAGAGCACTATCAGCTGTATGACAATACACTAAAAATAATGTCCTGATACTCTAATTCCAAAGAATGGAAACCCTTAATAATTACGATGCTAACTTAGTTAGTGAACTACCAACACCGGACAGGCAGCATGATGAATAACTTTCTGGCTAACGCTTCCCAGAAGTAGTCCCTCAAGGTTGCTCATCCCTCGTGCACCCAGGATAATTAGATCAGCATTCCGGGTTTTTGCTACATTTATTATAGCTTCAGCCATAGGACCTTCCAGCAATTCAGTTTGGAACGTCACTCCGGCAAGCTCAAGTTCTTTTCCAGCTTCTTCGATGACCTTTTCTCCAGCTGCAATTCGGTGCCCCAATATGGCGTCATACTCCTTGCAACCCAGGAAATCCGACACCCTCGAATAAACATGGACAACAAATAGCTTGGCGTTATGAAATTTGGTTAAGTCACGTGCGTAAACTAATGCCTTTCGCGCATGGTCGGATCCGTCCGTGGCGTAGACAATACAATTAAACATAGTTAACCTCCCCGGGACGATATTTTTATTAAGGTTTTCGCTCAACTCAAATATACCCATATTTATTATTGGGCTATCTTAGGCATAATTACCCTTCGTGTAAAGAGGATTTGCCGCTGGTTATACCTTTAATGATTATAGAACTAAAACCATTAATCGCCAGTGGGTGGAAGCTTACTCACGCCGAAGGCGGTAAGGTGAAGCGTGGGGTAGCTGCCCATTTCATCAATCCTGAGACTGAAGAAAATAAATAACCAATTATCTTCATCTGTTGTCACTGAGACTGATATTCTTCCAGAAGGATGGAATAGATGGCGCAATCTTCAAAAGTACCAAACCGATTGAGTGATTGTCGAAAAATACCTTCGTGATGCATACCAACCTTCTCCATCACACGGGCTGATGCAGGATTCTTAGTCATGTGCCGAGCTTGAATACGATTTAATTTAAATTTTGCGAATCCGTAGTGAATCACCTCTTCAGAAGCCTCCGTGCAATACCTTTGATTCCAGTAAGGCTTTCCGATCCAGTACCCTAATTCTGCGTAATGATGAATCTTGTTGACATCGAGACTTATAGCTCCAATGAGTAAACTGTCAGACTGACGCGTGATCGCAAAGGTCACTCCTTTTTCGCTCTCAAAAGTTTCCTCATGAGTTGAGATCCATGCTTCTGCGATCCCCTCCTCGTAGGGATGCGGTATATTAGCTGTCGTTTCTGCGATAGCCCATTCACCGGCAAGTTCTTTGACTCTTGCCGCGTCTTTTATGTTGAAGGGTCGCAAGATTAAGCGATTGGTAGTAAGAGTTGGAATTCCTATCATTGCTGTTTTTAGATATTTCGTGCAGCTAACGGATGAACATAAGCTAATGGCGTTTATTACATGAAACACTTTTGGCAAGGCTTTAGGCTTGATTTTTCGTTCCGCGTTGCCCATAGTGCAGCCATTCCACTTGATGCAGTGGTGGGCCGCATTACTAAGAGGTTGTATACATTGTCACCTGGAAGATTCTGACAATAAGCTGCTATCCAACCCAAGTTCGAATAGCACATCATAAACTTTCATTCAGACTCGCTTGTTTCTAACACGAGATTTCTCAACTCCTCCATTATTGTTTCATAATATTCAAGTTTAGAAGCTGCTAAGTTAAATTCTTCGTCTGCAGTTGGGCTGTTTGTGAACGATTCAGGAGTTATTCCGATTCCTTGAGCATATAGCCTGAAATATCCCTGTATCAATGTCTCCATATAACTTGTCAAAGCAGATTTCGCCTGTAGAGCACATGGTGGTGGACCAATATTTATAGCTTCGCTTTCAATCACTTGCATTTCTTTTATGATAGATTCCAGGTCTTCGCCTGGGATATCATTGGCTCTCTGTGCTAATTGAGTAAACCTGTATTTTACATCATCAGCAACTTCAAGAAATTGTATTATTTTTTCAACTGAACAAGGATCAGCAGTAAGAGAAGGTGTCGGTGAAACAATCAATTGTGATTTTCCTTTACATCCTGACAGTACTAAAACCATTAGCATAAAAAATGCTGCTTTCTTCACGATTTACTCCCTTAAAATAATTAGTTCCTTGAATATCTTCATTCGCTTTTACAGCCCAACGGATGAGCTCGTTTGTCCTGAGGCAACGAAGGGTCTGCGCAGCCCTTAGACAATCCTGTCCTGAGTATCTCGATTCCCTCCTCGCTGCACTCGGTTCAGGCGAAGACGATGTCAATCCAACCACTCAAAGGACTTTCCGATCAATTTTCCGTCTGGGAGAGAGTCTGGCAACAAGGACGCCACTTCATCCAGATAGGGGAATGGCTCGAAGGCTGTCTCGGCGGTCATGACACCCCGCTCTAGTTTTTCACCTCCCAGGGTTCTGAGTACGGACACATCTAACGAGACACTGGTCAGGAACCACACAGTCTGCTCGTTCCACATTTCCGGTGTCAGCCAGCAGCTGTACCGTGCCACGAACCCTTCCTTGCGGCCAACAGCGGCAACCCAGTCTGGGGAGAAACCAAAAAAATCGTCTGTGACTGTCAGCCACCGGTCGGGATCATTCTCAACGGTATTATAGAATGAACTCACCGCAGTTGCCGGGTTGATATCTCCCGCAGCGGCCCCGCTTTGTTTGTTCGCGGTAAAGATCGTGAAACTGCGGGGGGAGTGGTGTGAACCACATTTCGACCGGTCGCTCTCTTGCGAGGTCTTGTGGTAGCGATCCAAAAAAGAGCGGATCATAGCTACCATACGGGTATGTAGTAACCGTGCCGCCCTGTGGCAGGGGAGTTTGCAGTCCGCTCGTTAGAGGATCCACATCCACCCACCGACCATCCTGATAGGTGCGAGCTGTCTGGCTTTCAGTCTCTTGTGCGACCTGTAGCATCCACTCGAAAAAGTCCTTGTACTTATCCAAAATGGCGAGGCTTTCCGAGGGATGCTTGAGCCACTGCTGAGGAGTGAGATTCCGTGTGCCCTCTAACACCCAATACCGTCCTCCCTGGAGTTGCTCTGTCTCGTCCAGCTGGCTGGCCGCGTGCACTCCCATGAGATTAGTGATACAGGGTGCGATGCCATTGCAGATGATCGCGGTAATACCCGCATCTCCGGCCTCAGGCGCGAATTCCAGCATCTGTGCGATAAAATCCCGCCCCCATCCGACGCGCAATAGTGCGCACTGGCGCTGACTGCCGCCTGTAGAACTGGGAGAGCAACCTGGTTACTCGCTGTGTTCACGATGATGTCGTACCCCGCCAAGAGCGAGGCAAGCTGCTTCTCGTCGGCACCGTCCACCTGCACAGCTCTCACCTTATCACCGATCTCTGCGGCGGCCAGTTCCGCGCGCTCCATGTTTCTCCCTGCAAGAACGATCTCGGTTACCAGGTCGCTCTTCGCCAGCATCTCAGCGCTTGGCAATCCGACCGCTCCGTAACCACCCAAAATGAAAACTTTCATGACTTTCCTCCATACCGGCTAATGGGTGGAGCGGGGGTTATGCGAAAATCATTTAATCTTATTTTGTTTCTCAATCATAAGTATTTGCAGGTTATTGACTTGCTATTTCTTCCATATAAGTTCAGCCCAATGGACAGGATGATCCGTAGCTGATTGGGGGGGCACGATATAAACCGGATTACGCACCATCATTGATTGAGAAAAGAAAATGTGGTCGATACGGTTTTCGCCAGACATATCCGTACCATCCGAGCCAATTTTGGAAGGATATACACTTTCCCAGGCATTTGTATACACACTGGCGATCAGTTGATATGCTTCTTCATAATCCCGCAAGTTGTAATCCCCCAGGGCGATTACGTTGAATTTGTCTTTGGAACGTTCCAGGAGCGATTTTACCCAAACTAGCATAGCTGTATCCGAGCCATCGGGATGGACGTTGTAGACCGTGAAAAGCTGTCCACCTATTTCAATCTCAGCCTCTGCAGTGCCAATCTCATCCTGGTCACTGAATGTGAATACCGTGCGTGTATTTTGAAGAGGGTATCTCGATAATATCGCCGTTCCGTATGTGCCAGTGATCGTCGTCGGCCCATAGTATGAATAGTAGCCCAGCTTGCCCGCATAATAACGCACAAAATCGTTGTTGTTCAAGGAAATCCGGCTTGAGTCTGACTCTTGTAAAGCAAGAATATCCGGCTCAACCTCCCGGATAAGCGCAAGCTGCTCTTTATAAGATCTCTCGCCAAAATCATTATTTGCCTGCTGGATGTTGTAGGTCATGACCACGAAAGAGTTGTTCCGGGGTTCAAACGTCTGGACTCGGGTGGTATACAGGGTGCTCCCTGCAGTTCCCAAAAAAACGATTACAAGGAATGCCACCCATCCCAAAGAAAACGCCCTATTTGGCTCCGGTTGGTCATCCACAGTGCTCAACCTTTTACGCCCGATGAGTAAGGTGATCGGCCCGGCCATCAACAGGTAAGGCAGCCAGAACTTATTCCGGAACCAGGGACTGACCGGCTCAACATAACCCCACACGTTAGTGAAAATATGCATGAAAACCAGAACAACCAGGGTGAGACTCCCTAGGAGCATCCCGGGAACCAGATCCCGGGGTCTTGGATTTGCTTGCCGAATGCGGTTAGAGAAGACGCGCAGGTCAAGAAAGATGACCGGGAAGAGCAGCAGCAGCAAAACCAATGGCAACTGCTGCATCCAGGTAGGAGCGCCAACCACAACGACGGTTGAGTCCGGTGTTTGTGGGAAAGGAACCCGATGTGCCAGGATGGTCATGATCAAGGACAAGGTGAACAACAGGTTCCAAATTAGTAACCATGTCCGGGAGATATTTTCAATCCAACTCGACTTGCTCAGTGATACTCCGACCCAACTCACAGCCAGCAGACTGACAGCCATGACGATCAATCTGTAATTGCCTTCCGTCCAGCGGGCAATCACCGTCGGAGCAGAAAAGGCAAAGCAGGCCAGGGCAAGGACCAGGAAAATCCCTGTTACCGCTGGCGTTACAGATCTGGAGTTGGTTTGTACCTTATCCGAGCTGGTCCAATCCAGCAGGGTTAGTAATAATCCCAATGCTACTCCCAACCCCCAGCCAACCCAGCCGCCTTCCGGAAGAAGGGAATAATCCAGGCCGTAATTCATGGTCCGCAGGAAAACAGAAAACCCAATCGCCAGGGCGAGTCCGGCAGAGATCCACAGGCTGGTACAGCAGCTGGAATCCTCTTTTGCTTTGGCGGTCATTAGGAAGGGAAACAGCATCAATCCAGTACCTGTGCCGATCCCGGATGCTAGCATACGTCCCAGGGTATTCAGATAGGGTGTGAAGCCGCGAGCAAGGAAAAACAGCCCAAACAAAATCCATGCCGTTTGAACCGGCAGCTTTTTGCGAAAGAAAAACAATAAAACCGGTGAAAAAAAGAACAGCAAGCCCAGTGCTTTTTCATCCAGGGAGGTATTCATCAGATCGAGGATATAGATGGATTCGACCAGTGAACCGGCCATTTGAATCAAGAAAAGAAAGAAGATCCCAAAGGCAATAACAACTAAATGTGGCTTTTTCATATATGGCTACTCCTCTCTGCCCTAGTCTGATAGTTCTATACCAATTTAAGCCTAACGGATGAGCTCAGCGGCGTGTCTCCCAGCGTCCGCTAGAGCGGTTGTTAGTGAGAGACCACCATTGCTACTCTGCGCCGAAGTCCCATTTGTCGTGTGTAACAATTATCTCCTGGATATCTTCCTGTGAAAAAGGAATGCTTGCAAATCCTTTGATTTTAGTTATGACGCCTGAGTCCACAACAACCCGATCTTATCTAGTTCCGTCTCTGAGTACAATAGATACTATATGATATCCCATACCTGTTTCAGGTTTATTTATTAGGTAATCTATCCATTCGGTAGAAAGTTCTATCATTTAATAATAACTCTCTCACTAACGGATGAGCTCACCCGCAGTCGGGCTTGCCAAACCCAGTCCCCTGTCCCCGGGCCTCCGTCTTAACCGGCAGTCAGGTGGAGCGGGGGTTACTGGTATGGAATCGTAATAGGGCGCGGGGCAGCACTCCAGTCGAACCACGCTAAAATTACGAATAAGCAGGAAAGAGGTAAAAGGTGGGAGATTCACCTGCGAGTATTGTAAACCCAATTGGACGGACAGAAAAAATGCAACTCGTGAGTTGTAAGTTGTAAAAAGTAAGCAGTAAACAGTGGACGATTTTACCGTCCCTCATTCTGCTCCCAGCTTACTGATTACTGACCAATCCCGCCGGCTGCGGAAAGGTGCGGATGATGCCGGGGTGATTCTTTCGCAGTTCGGGTGATCTCTAATCCGAAAAAAACCTCAACGTATCTATCCATTTGATCATGGACCGCTGCCCCAGATGGGACCGCTGATCCCATAGCTTTGGGAATGCATAATGGTGAAACCATGACCTTTGGCCCACTGTTCCCCTGCATCCTCGAGCAAACTATTACCGCAATTCAGGAAATCTTCCGCCATCTCTTTACTGCCATATTTATTCAAAGCTTTGATAAGTATTTCTTCCGTTCCACTTTCTCCTCTCCGTATAAAAAAGTTGTGAGCTTCTGCTACCACCTTCAAATCTTCAGCATACAAATATACCAACAGAGGCTCTACTGCTGGATCGCCGATCTCACAAAGGGCATCAACTGCATTCTGACGGACACCCTCATTTTTATCTTTTAGAACCGCGATTAATGGTTCAACTGCCTGTGAATCTCCTATCTTTCCCAATGAAGATGCAGCTTCCATCCGGACCTTTTGATTGTTATCCTGCAAGGCAATTATTAATTGAGGTACTGCTTGAGCGTCATTTATCTCTCCTAAGACATAAGCCGCTATTTCTCTAATACTGGCTTCATTATCTTGCAAGGCAGCAATCAACGGCTCCACAGACCGAGGATCTTTAATTTTTCCCAAGGCTTCTATGGTGTACCAACGAACATTTTTGTCTTCATCCTGGAGAGCTGCCATCAAGGGCTCGACACTGTGAATATCTTTAAACTCCCCCAATGTTTGGGCTGCATACTTGCGGACATTCGCGCTCTCATCTTGTAAGGCCTCAATTAACGGCTCAACAGCAGGTATCCCTATCTCTATCAGCGCATCTACTGCATGTTGTACATCCATGTCATTATCACGGAGAGAAGCAATCAGCGGCTCAACTGCGGGTTCACCTATTTCGATCAGCGCCTCCACAATAGATCTTTGCAGATAACTTCCGCCCGTCAATTCATTATTTATATGATCATCTTTCAGGGCTGTAATTAACGGCTCAACAGCACTTGTATCCCTTATCTGCCCTAATGCATAGGCTGCCATTTCACGGACATCTTCATTTTCATCTTTTAAGGCTGCGATCAAGGTTTCAACAGCGCGAATATCCTTGATCTCGGCTAATGCCCTTGCTGCTAATGCACGGACTTCCTCGTTATTATTTAATAAGGCTTTAATCAATGGCTCAACTGCGGGTTCACCTATTTTCTCTAAAGCTCGCACTGCATTGTTTCGGACATGTCCATCGTTATCATGCAGGGCCGCGATCAATGACATAACAGCACTTGCATCCTTGATTTCTCCCAATGCATAGGATGCATTTGCTCGCACATAGGCATGTTCATTTTTCAGGGCAGTGATTAACGGTTCAACTGCTGGTTCACCAATAATAATTAAAACATCTGATGCGTAAACTCTACCCTGACGATCCGCACTCAGAAGAATATCGATCAAATACTCATCTGCAGGCGCTCCTATTAATGCGTCTGCGGTTTCTTGATTATAATCTTCGTAATAATTCAGATTCTCAATCAACAGTTCAACGGCAGGTTCACCAATTTCTACCAGAGCCTCAACTCCTGCCTCTTGGATCCAACAGCATCCAATATCCTGATCTTGGATGGTTTTAAGCACTGGCTCTACCGCACGAGGATCTTTGATTTTTCCTAACGCTTCTATGGCATAAAAGCGAACATCTTCGTCTTCATCCTGGAGGGCTTTGATCAATGGCTCTACCGCACGAGGATCTTTAATTTTTCCTAACGCTTCTATGGCATAAAAGCGAACATCTTCGTCTTCATCCTGGAGGGCTTTGATCAATGGCTCTACCGCACGAGGATCTTTAATTTTGCCTAAGGCTTCTGCAGCACAAAATCGAACCGGCTCAATATCATCCTGTAAAGCTGCAATCAATGGCTCTACCGCACGAGCGTCCCTGAGATCTCCCAATTCCATAGCTGCAGTCCATCTCCCTTCAGCGGATTTATCCTGTTGTAAACTCTCAATCAATTCCTCAAAAGTAGGTGTGATTATTATGGGGAGATTATTTTCACCCTGGGCTGAAAATTCAACCGTTGGTGTGATCATCTCAAAGGGATTATTTTCACCCTGTGCCGAACAACCAACACATGCTGGGCAGAATGTGAGCAGTATGATGAGTATTCCAATGATTTTAGACGGGATTGTTACATTATGATTGTTTTCCATTTTGTTTCCTTATATTGATTCTTCGATTCTAGGTTCAAGTGCTTCATTACAGAATTTTAAAAGACTTCCTTCATACCACAGCTGATGCGAATAAAAATCCTGTAAGGCCGGCGGCGTGTTTCTCAGCGCTTACTGTCAAAGACCCCGCATAGTTTGCGAGGGAGCGGGGGTTACTAGAATGTAAGAGTGATGAGGGCGTGGCAGGCATGGTACCC
>CAZHHT010000099.1:1661-11691 GCA_964532455.1 uncultured Anaerolineales bacterium | reverse complement strand
ATCTATTATCCGGAAGTACTAAATTATCGACCTTTTTTCAGTGGACTCATTCATTATTATGTCAATTTTATTCCTCAACGAATAAATATCCTTATAACGGATTATATGCTGGAAATTTATTCCCAACTTCGATTAATAAGTAATAGGAAGGATGATGCCGCCAGCACATAACTCGATCCAGGGATTAACCTGGCAGGAGTGATTTCATTTGGTTATAGATAATTTTCGCTGCCCGCTTGGGACTTAATCGATAGAGAAGATCCATCATTTTTGCATCGGATCCGATTAAGACACGATAGCTATCACGTTCAATGCCATCGACAATTATTTGAGCTGCCTCACTGGAGGCAGTCGTCGGAAAATCCGACTCTTCACCTGCGGCTACAGCCATATTACCTAAACCTGAGTTCTCCGCAATGTTCGTACCAACTGCACCCGGGAATACAACCGTAACCCTGACATTGGTATCTAACAGCTCTGAATTCAATCCTTCTGTTAGAAGTTTGACCCCTGCTTTTGATGCCCCATAAAGGGTCTGCCCTGGGACAGGCAAGAACCCTCCCATACTGGAAATGTTGACAATATGCGCGGCCGGTCGTTTAAGCAGGTGTGGTAAAAATGCCTTGATCATGTAAATCGGTCCATAAAGATTAACGTTTAAGACGCGATCAATGGCATTAAAATCCAGGTCGTTGACTCTGACAAAAGGCTGGATAATTCCGGCATTATTAATCAAACCGTCAACCACTCCATGTTTGGAAATAATCTCAGGGGGAAGAGCTTCCACAATATCTCGCTGGGTAATATCGACCACATGGGTGGAGAGTTTATCTTTTTTATCACCAGCCAATTCTACGGTTTCCTGCAATGCATCATTGTTAAATATCGACAGCAGCGACTGCCGCTCCTTTCCCCAACAGGTTTAAAACCAGCTCCCGTCCAATGCCGTTTCCCCCACCGGTTACCACAATCACCTTATTTTGCACTTTCATCTTGATCTCCTTACGAATAAATAGGGCAAGGATGTTTGAATCAGCTAAGGATGCCCTTTTGGGTTTGATCAACTCATATACAGTTTACCACTGGCATTTAAGTGTGAGAACAAACCTCTGCCCGCAGTCTTTATCATCTGGTAGACCAGGGAAGGAAGTGGCTTGGGACTTGTTTGTAACATGTAGTCTGTAAGCAGTATTCAGTCCCCAATCGCCTTACCACTTACGAAACTACTACTTACGTTTTTCCTTCTCCCCTTAAACAAAAAAGGATACCTGCAATAAATACAAGTACCCTTCTACCACGACTATGAGCCCGGCAGGATTTAAGAGCGAGGGTGAATTCCAGACACCCTTTGCTCTCCCATATGCTCCTGCACATGGATCAGGCGATGGCGGGATATGATCCCTTTTCGCCTTGATCCCGAGATCAAGGATCGAGGGGCGAACCTGCGGCCTGGCGGGTAAAAGTATTCCACTTCAATGTTGGTATATAATTGAAGTATAGCATAACGCTTATGATTACCGTCCCAAAGGGGGAAAAATGACCAGAAAAAACTTCCCAACTAGGTGCGGGAGGCCTTAAAACTACGCCTTCCTCATTGAAGGGTTTGAGCTGCTTTAGCATCCGCAAGAGGATCGTCACCGGACCCAACGCAAGGTATTTACCATCCGCAGTCCCCGCCGCCACGGACCCTTCGAGCTCCATCGCTTGCCAATGGATGAGTTGGAAGACACTACCTTTCTTCAGGTAATGGATAAGTTAAAAGGAAGATGGCAACCATTACCAGAGTAAAAGTTACAGATAGTGGAGGCTAATAATGTTCAATCACATTCTTGTTCCCTTAGATGGATCTTCTTTAGCCGAATGTGTGCTACCTCATGTTATCACCGTCGCTCAAGCTTTCAATGCACGAGTCACATTATTGCGAGTGTTTGAGCAACCTCGCAGCTCGGCTCTCTCCCAGGCGATTGACCCTCTGGAGTGGCACCTGGTTAAGACAGAAGCTGAAGCCTATCTAAATGATGTAGCTGCTCATCTACAGGGATTCGGTTTAAAGGTTCAAAGAACGCTTAAGGAAGGAAATGCGGCAGAGCACATCATTGAATTTGCTAACCAGCAAGAGCTGAACTTGATTATTCTTAGCAGCCATGGACAAAGTGGTTTAAGCGGATGGAATATCAGCAGCGTTGTTCAGAAAATCATACTTCGCTCTCGTACTTCTACGCTCATCGTGCGAGCTTATCAATCTCCTCCTAAAGCCCCGACGAGTTTTGGTTACAAGCAACTCCTGGTTCCACTGGATGGCTCCCAAAGGGCTGAAAATGTCTTGTCACCAGCAATGACTCTGACTCGGTTCTACAACTCCCAACTTCTCTTGGCCCATCTGGTTAGTAAACCAGAAATGCTCTCTAGCACACCTCTCACACCGGCTGAAACTAATTTAGTAAACCAAATCACCGAGCGAAACCGACAAAAGGCAACCCGATATTTAGAACAGATTTGTTCCCAGTCAACGGCAGGATTGGATCTTCGTTTGCATATCAGCGAAGGCAATATCGGGGAATTGCACAAATTGGTGGAATTGAAAGATGTGGATTTAGTAGTGTTGAGCGCTCATGGCTATTCCGGTGATACCAAATGGCCTTATGGCAGCGTAACCCTCAGCTTTATCGTCTATGGCACGACTCCCCTGCTGATTGTGCAAGATCTCTCTCGGACAGAGGTGCAAAAAACGACGGCTGAACTTATTGCTAGAGAACAGAAAGGTCACTAAGCTATGCCGCTCGAAAACTTAGCACACCAACTTGCAAAGAGTCATACAATCGCTCGTCATCCGAGGCGTAGAATAGAACTTGTAGACCGCCTCCGGATCCAAGAAAATCTTTTACGCAAGGCATATCGGCATTTTGTTGAAGCATCTGAGATACGAACACCCATCTCATACGCAGGTGAGTGGCTACTGGATAACTATTACATAGTACAGCAAGCCATCCGTCAAATCCGCGAAGATATGCCTTCGGGATACTATCGCCAGTTACCCAAGCTTAGCTCTTCATCCTTAGCTGGTTATCCGAGAATTTTCGACCTGGCCCGAGAAGTGATCAGCTACTCCGAATTCCATATAAACCTTGATCAGGTAACACACTTTGTACACACTTACCAACATGTCGTTCCTTTGACAATGGGAGAGCTGTGGGCATTGCCCACCATGCTGCGAATAGTAATAGTGGATTCCCTGTCCCAATTGGTTGCCCAAGCCATAGGAATTCAAGAGGAAAAAGATAAGGAAGAAGGACCAGGTTTTACATCCGAAACAGATCAGTTGATCGATGAGACAAATATCGCCAATTGTATTCGGAGTCTGCGTATATTGGCTGCTCAGGATTGGAAAACGTTCTTCGAGAACGTCAGCCTGGTAGAGCAAGAATTACGCTCCGATCCGGCGAATATTTATTCCCGTATGGATTTTGAGACTCGTGACCGCTATCGAAAGGTTGTTGAGGATCTGGCACAAGCAAGTAGAAAGGAAGAGGAAACTATTGCGCAGGAAGCGGTGTGGTTGGCTGAACTTGCTTTTCAGCAAGAACAATCGGGGACTAGCAAGGAAAGAAGATCACGGGGTTCTCATGTTGGATTCTATCTCCTGGGAGATGGGCGTACTCAACTTGAGAATCGTTTGGATTACCGCCCCTCCTGGGGTTTACGCTGGCAACGTTGGTTTCTTAATCATCCCACACCAATGTACCTAAGCTCAATTGGGTTGCTTAGCTCACTCATCATCTTCTGTATTGAAGGATATGTTCTTTTTGTTGGGGGGGGATTTGCCCAATTAATCGTCACAGGGCTGTTGTTCCTGATACCTGCCACGGCAGTGTCGGTTCAGACGATCAATTGGCTTGTCACCCACTTGGTGCCCCCTCGGAGGTTACCACGCCTGGACTTTCAGGATGGTATTTCTGCTGAATTCCGCACTATCGTGGTAATCCCATCACTGGCAACCGATCCCAATGAAGTCAAATCTCTCCTCCACCAACTCGAACTTCATTTCCTTGGAAATGTGGACCCCTTTCTGTATTTTGCCTTGCTGACAGATTATAAGGATGCGCCTCAAAAGCAAATGCCCGAGGATGACGCCTTGCTAAAACGTCTTAAAGTTGGCATTCAGGACCTCAATAGAAAATATGCTCAGGAATCATACAGCCCATTTTATCTTTTTCATCGTGAACGGCTGTGGAATTCCGGCGAGGAATGCTGGATGGGCTGGGAGCGTAAACGAGGTAAATTAGTTGAGTTTAACTGTTTGCTTGCCGGTAGCGAGAAAACTTCCTATCAAGTACAAATTGGGAACTTGAAAATCTTGTCGGAAATAAAATATGTCATCACGGTAGATGCCGACACTGTGATGCCCCGCGACAGCGCACGCCGTCTTATTGCCATATTAGCACATCCACTAAACAGGGCTGAGTTTGATCCCGAGAGTGGAGAAATTATCGCCGGATTTACAGTACTCCAGCCCCGGATAGAAGTCAAACCGACCAGTGTCAATCAATCATTATTTACACGGATTTTCGCTGGCGATAATACTCTGGATTTGTATACACGGGCGGTATCCGATGTTTACCAGGATTTTTTTGGAGAAGGGAATTACACCGGCAAGGGGATTTATGATCTGGCTGCGTTTGAGCACTGTTTGACTGGCCTAGTGCCCGAGAACACTTTACTCAGTCACGACTTGTTCGAAGGATTACACGGACGTGTTGGCTTGGTCACAGATGTAGTTTTGTTGGAAGATTATCCCCCTCACTATATTTCTAATGCGCGCCGCTGGCACCGCTGGATACGCGGAGATTGGCAGCTACTACTCTGGTTGCTGCCGAGAGTTCCCAGTGCAGATGGAGAATTGAAAACCAATCAATTTTCCACACTTGACCGCTGGAAAATAATCGACAATCTACGCCGCAGTCTGTTGATGCCAGCCATCTTAGCGTGCTTGCTCATGGGTTGGTTATGGTTGCCCGCCTCCCCTTTGATATGGACCTTGATAAGCATCTCTCTATTCGCCCTACCACCAATGATCGGTACGATAAGGGACGTGACCCAAAGACTGTTCAAGAACATAGGTATTGATTGGCACCAAGTAGGGTATAGTACGCTCCGCTGGCTGTTGGGTTTGACATTTCTCCCTTATCAGACCCTGATTACCTTGGATGCCATTGGGACAACTTTAACGCGGATGCTGTTCACGCGCAAGCGTCTCCTACAGTGGACAACATCTGCCCATACACTGCGCTTGTTCGGCAAAAAGATGAAAGTGGGAGTGCTTTGGAGACAGATGCTAGGATCGTCCCTATTCGCTCTCATTATGGCATTCTCGGTAAGCTGGATCAACCTGGCAGCGCTTCCCGTTGCAGCGGTTTTCCTGCTGTCCTGGCTGGTAGCACCTCAAATCGCCTATTGGATCAGCCGCCCGATTATCTACCACCCCAGTTCGATTTCTCCTGACCAGCAACAACAATTGCGCTGCCTGGCGCGTCGCACCTGGCTTTATTTCGAATACTTTGTTGGACCAGATGACCACTGGCTTCCCCCAGACCATTTCCAGGAAGACCCACGTGGTGTAATTGCCCACCGCACCTCACCCACAAATATCGGACTTTTACTCCTCTCCACCCTGGCCGCATATGATCTGGGTTATGTTGGCATGATGGATGTGATAATGAGGCTAGGTAACACGCTGGGAGAAATGGAGAAACTCCAACGGTACCAGGGGCACTTTTTGAATTGGTATGACACCCGCAATCTGAATGAGTTATCCCCACCGTATGTATCAACTGTGGATAGCGGCAACCTGGCAGGTTGTCTTTTGGCTCTCAAACAAGGTTGTCTTGATCTACCTCACAACTCCCTTCTGAGCTGGCAGTACTGGCAAGGCCTACTTGATGCATTATGTATATTGGAGAAGAATATTGTTGAAGATGTACAAGCCACGGGGTTGGAGGGAAAAATTACTCCTTTGAAAACCTGTCTAACTGATATACGCGAAAAAATTCTGGCAGTAAAGAATAAACCCGGTGAGTGGGTCCCTCTTCTCGACCATCTGTGCTGCGAAGGTTGGGATGAATTCAAACAGCACTTGATGACATTCCTTGAGATGAACCAATTTGGTTTGGAGGTAGCAACCCTGCAAGAGTTACGTATTTGGGAGGAGCGAGTCAATCACCATTTAATAGAGGCTCAAAGAGAATTATCTTTTTTGATGCCCTGGTTATCGCTCCTTGCCCAACCGCCAGCAATATTAACCGAGCCTGGTGTAGACTCAGCTGCTACCGAGGCTTGGGAGTCACTCCAAGATGCCTTGCAGATAACTCTACGGCTTGAACAGATACCGCCCACCTACAAGCGATGTCAAAATATACTGAAACAACTGCTGGATTTGCTGGAAGATCAGGAAGATCTTAATTGGTGTACCTCTCTGGATGAAGCGTTAGATTCTTCCCGCATGTCCACCCAGGTACTGTTAAATGGATGCCAGGGTTTGGTTAATCAAGTTGAAAACTTGTTCCAAGAAATGGATTTCAGTTTCTTATACGATCCTCAACGCAAGGTGTTCCATCTAGGGTATAACGTGGCAGTTGAAGAAGTCGACAGTAATCACTATGACCTCCTGACTTCCGAGGCACGTTTGGCAAGCCTTGTGGCGATTGCAAAAGGGGATGTACCCCAAAGTCACTGGCTCCATCTATCCCGCCCGCTTACCCGCTTGAATGGCACACAGGCAATCCTTTCCTGGAATGGGAGCATGTTCGAGTACCTCATGCCATGTTTGTTGATGCGTCGGTACCAAGGCACATTGTTGTCTCAGACACACGAGGCAGTTGTGCAACGTCATATCGCTTTCGGCCGATTGAAAAACGTACCCTGGGGCATTTCAGAGGCGGGTTATTATGGCTTTGATGCTCATTTGAACTACCAATACCGGGGTTTCGGGGTTCCGGGGCTGGGGTTCAAACGCGGTCTGAGTGAGGAATTGGTGATTTCACCCTACGCCTCCCTGCTTGCGCTTTCATTACAACCACAAGCGGTGATGAAAAATATCACCGACCTTGAGCAGTTCCACATGATGGGGGTTTATGGCTTCTATGAAGCCATTGACTATACAGATTCTCACCTCTCCCTTGGGCAAGAGCATGGAATCGTACAATCCTATTATGCTCATCATCAGGGGATGATTATCCTGGCGCTGGCTAATTACATTCAGGATGAGACAATGATTTCTCGCTTCCATGCTGACCCTCGTGTGGAGAGTGTGGAATTGCTACTTCAGGAACACATCCCACACCAAGCTCCTCTAGAAACACTTCACAATAAGGACATTTGGCTTCGTCCCCCGGCAAAACCACGCCTGACCACAAGCGCCTGGAATGTTCCTGTGAACACTCCCCAACCTCGGGCACACTGTCTCTCCAATGGGCGTTACTGTGTCCTGATTACCAATGCAGGGGGTGGTTATAGTCGCTGGCAAGACTTTGCCCTTACTCGTTGGCGCTCGGATACCACTTTGGATAATTGGGGAACTTGGATCTATATCCAGGATCAAGAGAATGGTGCTCTCTGGTCGGCTGGCTTTCAGCCGGTCAGTTCTCAACCGGAAAACCAGGAGGTGTTATTTTTCCCCCACAAAGTTGAGTTTCAACGCCGAGATCATGACATCTCTTTGCAAATGGAAGTGACCGTCTCTCCGTACGATGACGTTGAAATTCGTCGGCTTACCTTTATCAACCATAGCAACCGCCCACGCCGCTTGAGGTTGACCTCCTATGGTGAAGTTGTGCTGGCTCCACAATCTACCGATCAACATCATCCAGCTTATAACAATCTTTTTATCGAGAGTGAATATTTGCCGGAATTGAACGCGCTTCTGTTTCACCGCCGCCCTCGGTCTGCTGATGAAAAACAAATCTACCTGATGCATTTATTTGCCTCAGATCTAGAAGTTGAAAAAACTTGTGAGTATGAAACAAAACGCAGTAATTTTATTGGCCGTGGGGAAACACTTCGTTCCCCTGCTGCTTTAAAAAACCAAACCGGGTTAACAGGATTTGTTGGTGGACCCTTAGACCCCATTATGGCTATCAGCTACGAGATTAATCTAGAACCCTTGATCCCAGCTAAAAAGGTTAGATTTTCTTTTTCAGATCCAAGTATAAAGGCTGAGGTTGCTTATATTACCCTGGTGGCCGAATCCCGCCAGGAGGTTCTTGCTTTGGCACACCGCTATCAGAACTGGCATAGAATTGAGGAAACTTTCAATCAAGCGCGTTTCTCCAGCGAACGAGAGCTGGATCAATTAAATCTCACAACCCGGGAGATCAGGCTCTACCAACAAATTCTAGCGAGTTTGATATTCCCAAATTCAACACTGCGAGCTGATCCTACCACGCTAGCAGCCAACCAGAAGGGCCAGGATGGACTCTGGCCATTTGCAATTTCAGGCGATTATCCGATTCTATTAGTGCGTATTGATAATCAAGAGGATATAGCCCTGGTGAATGACCTGCTACAAGCTCACGCCTATTGGCGGAATCGACATATCAAGATCGATCTGGTGATCCTCAATCTCCAAGATATGGGTTATTCTCAAGAACTACATAACCGATTGCATCAATTGCTCACTCGTAGGGGGGATGATATCTGGCTTGGCCAACGTGGCGGCATCTTTGTTTTAGGCGCCGATCAAATGAATAAAGCCCAGCAGGTACTTTTAGAAACGGCCGCTCAAGTGGTCTTGGATACTCGTCAGGGGGGGCTAATTAATCAATTACGACCATTGCAGATACACCCAACCTGGTTACCGTCTTTCACATCCACTATTTCTCCCCCTGAAGATGAGCAGCTTGTTCCACCACTTGATCGGCCAAAGGACCTGCTTTTTGATAATGGTTTGGGAGGTTTTAGCCCTGATGGACGTGAATATATCATCTACCTCGAACCGGGGAAACAGACACCCAGCCCCTGGATAAATGTAATTGCCAACCCTGAATTTGGCTTCACAATCTCTGAATCAGGCTCCGGGAATACCTGGGCATTGAACAGCAGCGAAAACCGGCTGACCCCTTGGCGGAATGACCCGGTGACCGATAAACCAGGTGAAGCGCTATACTTGCGCGAGGAGGAGGAGGGCCATTTTTGGTCTCCAACACCACTGCCGGCTGGCGAAAATGCTCCCTATTTAGTTCGCCATGGGATCGGCTATTCTGTTTTTGAGCACAACAGTCATGGTCTCAAACAACGCCTGCGGATTTTCGCTGCACCCGATATGCCGGTCAAAATCGTGCAATTGCGCCTGGAGAATACTTGGCGTCGCACTCGGCGTGTCACTGCGACCTATTATGCTGAATGGGTGCTGGGTACGACGAGAGAGGAAATGGCCCCTTTTATCATCCCTGAGTTTGATACCAGCTGTAATACATTATTAGCCCGTAATCCATATAACATTGAATTCGGAGAACGAACCGCTTTCCTCACGGCCACTCGCGTCCCTCACGGACTGACAACAGACCGAACTGAATTCTTGGGGCGCTTGGGCAATTATCGTCGTCCGGCAGCGCTCGACCGTATGGGACTGACCTCCAAGATAGAGTCTGGTCTTGACCCTTGCGCAGCGATGCAGATCCTCCTTTGGCTGGCTCCCGGTGAAACCGAAGAGGTCACATTCCTGCTGGGACAGGGTGTGGATCGGGAGGATGCCCTTCAGCTGGCCCAACAATATCAAAAGATTGAACAAATCGAAGCAGATTGGCAGGCTTTAACCCAACGCTGGGACCGTCGCTTAAATACCGTGACTGTAAATACACCTGATTTGGGTATGAACCTGCTCCTGAATCGCTGGCTGCTGTATCAAACGCTCTCCTGTCGAGTGTGGGGACGCTCTGCACTTTACCAATCTAGCGGTGCGTTTGGCTTCCGCGATCAATTACAAGATGTCATGTCCCTGGTTGACGCAGCCCCCGATATCACCCGGGAACATATCCTC
>CAZHHT010000099.1:0-1651 GCA_964532455.1 uncultured Anaerolineales bacterium | reverse complement strand
TTCAGCCAGTCGCCAATTCGAAGAGGGCGATGTGCTCCACTGGTGGCACCCGCCCTCAGGACGAGGTGTGCGCACCCGTTGTTCCGATGATTTACTCTGGCTTCCTTATGTCACCGCTCATTATGTGAATACAACGGATGATTCATCTATTCTGAGCGAGGTGGTACCTTATCTTGAGGGTGAACCTCTCCAGGAAGATGAACAAGAGCGCTATGGACTCTACAAAACTGGCGTTGAAATTGACAGTCTTTACGAGCACTGTAAACGCGCTTTGGAGAAAGGGAGTACAGCCGGGGAACATGGTCTGCCGTTGATTGGCAGTCACGATTGGAATGATGGATTTAACCGGGTGGGGGTAAAAGGCCGAGGTGAAAGTGTGTGGTTAGGTTGGTTCCTGTACGATGTGCTCAACCGTTTTGCAGATCTCTGTATTCTTGTAGGCGATAAGTTGCAAGCCAAGAAATATCAGAAACAAGCCAAAAAACTTAGTCAGGCACTTGAAGCCCAAGCTTGGGATGGGAGCTGGTATCGCCGCGCTTATGACGATGACGGCAATCCCCTGGGTTCATCAGTCAACCAGGAATGTCAGATTGATTCACTAGCCCAATCATGGGCCGTGCTCTCCGGGGCGGGTGATCCGCTCCGTACAGAACAAGCAATGATGTCCACCGTGGAAAAGCTTGTGAGGTTGGACGATCAAATTATCCTGCTCTTCACTCCACCCTTTGACAAGACGGATCGGGACCCCGGTTACATCAAAGGGTATTTGCCCGGCATCCGGGAGAATGGTGGTCAATACACACATGCTGCCTTGTGGACGGTATGGGCCTTCGCGATGCTCGGACAAGGGGACCGCGCTGCAGCTCTCTTCCAATTGCTTAATCCTATCAATCATGCCGACACACCTGAAAAAGTAGGCCGCTATCTGGTAGAACCTTACGTGGTGGCTGCGGATGTATATAGCAGTCCTCCCCACGCGGGTCACGGCGGCTGGACTTGGTACACCGGCGCAGCTAGTTGGATGTATCGCCTTGGCGTAGAAGCCATACTGGGAGTAAAACGGGCTGGAAAGACTCTGCAAATCAATCCTTGTATTGCCAAAGAATGGAAGGAGTTTGAATTAACCTACCGACATGGCGAGACAAGCTTCCACATTCGTGTGGAGAACCCAGATGGCGTCAACCGAGGGGTGAAGCAAGTGAAATTAGACGGAAATCCTCTCCTCCAAAAGGAAGTTCAACTTATAGATGACCACCAAGAGCACCAGGTGGTTGTTCTGATGGGTTGATGAATTATTTTATTGAAAGCTGCGGCCGTACTGGCTGGCCAGCTCAATGGATAGAGCGTCTGACTTGGGTATTTATATTAGTGTTATTGAATGAGGATTTTGGGGGTTTTTGCACATCCCCTCAAAAAGGTTCAATCCAGAATGGAGCTGCCAAGCGGTAGTCAGGGCAGGATCATGCTGCACGAAATATCTACAATAATTGTAGGAGATCGGCCGCTCCAGGCCGGGGTTTGCTGCTTTGCGTACGTTGGTCAAATCCACCCCAAATTCGGCGATACGGAGTTGCTGTTCACGGGCAGACTCGAGCAATAGATAACGGTTAAGGATTGATGTGGCGCGAAGCCGCCACATAATCAAGGTTGA
>CAZHHT010000098.1:0-11735 GCA_964532455.1 uncultured Anaerolineales bacterium | reverse complement strand
GATTCACAGGGTAAAATTGATATTTAGTTCCATTTTACCCCAAGGCAGTCTTAAAATATCATTTAACCTTGCGTTTTTATTAAGCACCAGTCTCATAAATCATCTAAAATCAAGGTAGTTAATACGGAAAGTGTTTTCATGATTAAGCTGTTACTGGCGACCAACAATCAAGGAAAGCTTGCTGAGCTTCGGTCGCTTTTAAACGGGCTGGATCTAAAGCTGGTTACTCCTGCTGATTTGGGGCTGAATCTCCAGATCAAGGAAACCGGAGAATCCTACCAGGAAAATGCGATTCTGAAGGCAGCTGGCTTTGCCAAAGCGGCAAACCTGTGGTCGCTGGCGGATGATACAGGGTTGGAAGTCGAAGCTCTGGACGGTGCGCCGGGATTATTATCAGCCCGCTACGCGCCGCAGCCAGGCGCTACAGATAAGGACAGGAGGTTAGTTCTTCTCCAGAATCTGGAGGACAAGCCCCGGCCCTGGAAGGCTGTTTTCCGCTGTGTGATCGCCCTTTGTGGTCCGGATGGATCACTGATCACAAAAGATGGAACCTGCCCGGGAGAGATCATCCCGGATGAAAGAGGAGAAGGTGGTTTTGGATATGACCCGGTTTTTCTCCTGGAAGTATACCGGCACACTATGGCTGAACTCTCCCTGGTTGATAAAAACAACCTCAGCCACCGGTCCCGGGCAGTCTGGAAAATGGTACCGGTTCTCCAGGAATTGTCCTCCCGGGGTAGGATTAAAGGATAAAACCCTGACCTGAGAATTTCACCAGGCAGGAAATTATTCACCGGATGATAAGTTAGGTTATTTAGGTTATGATATAGTGAACTACCCTTAAGGTCTTAGGGAATAAAGATGATATCAGCACAATATTTTTGGATCATATTGGGTTTGACAGGAATCATTGCCCTGCTGCTGGGGGCTGGAGTAGGCTATTTGCTTTTACCCAAAAAAACCCAGGATGAAGAGCCCAAATCAAAACCAAAAGCAAGGACAAAGGATCAGGAAAAAACCAAGAATCGGATCCGCAAGATGTACCAGCTGATCACTGATTTAACTGTTACCCTCAACTATTCCCGGGTACTGGAAAAAAGCCTAGATGCAGCTTTTCTGGCATTAAGAATATCTGACCTTCCCACAGATCGATTGATCAGTGCGGTACTGCTCTTTGCAGAAGAGGAGATGGCCGTCCCAGATCTGGTGGTTGCCTACGGTCGCGGGCTTCCCCGTCCAGATATGACTCAACGGGTACCCGGGGTGGAAGGGCTGCTGGAAAATGTCATTGAAAGCGGCGACCCGCAGATGACCCAGGAGCTTTCGGCGGATCCCGAACTTAAACAATTTATTTCTTTCCGGGCTTGCACATCCGGTTACTGTATTCCACTCCGAGCCGGGCTGGACACCTTTGGAGTGCTGCTCTTTGCCCATCCTGAAAAAAACTACTTCACTATTGATGCCCAGGAAATCATCAACACGGTGGGGCACCAGGCTCAGCTCGCCATGCAAAATGCCCACCTGTTCCAGGAAATAGAAGCTGAGCGCGATCAGATCATCAAAGTGCAGAAAGAGGCCCAACGCAGGCTGGCCCGGGCGCTGCACGATGGGCCTACCCAGACAGTGGCAGCCATCCCCATGCAGATCAGCCGCGCCAGGCACTTACTCACCCGGGGAGATGTGGACGCGGCTGGTGAAGCGCTTTATCAAACGGAAGAACTCGCCCGCCGGACTTCCCAACAAATCCGGCACATGCTGTTCACTCTCCGTCCGCTGGTATTGGATTCCGAGGGGTTGATTGCTGCTTTACAATCCATGGCTAAGAGAACCCGGGACACCTTCGGGCAGAAGGTGGTTGTGGAAACTGATGTCAAACTGGTAGAAGAATTGGATATGAACTCCCAGACAGTGATCTTTACCATCGCCGAGGAAGCCGTCACTAATGCCCGCAAACACGCTAAAGCCGATCACATCTGGGTCAAAGTCCAGCGCTTGCAGGATGACCTGGCTTTCCTGGAAATCGAAGATGACGGGAAAGGTTTCCTAGTGGATGATGTCATGGGCAACTATGATGACCGGGGCAGCCTGGGTATGCTCAACATGCGGGAACGGGCTGAACTTGTTCAAGGAGTATTCCACGTCAAATCTATACCCGGAGAAGGAACCCAGATCCAGGTCGTCCTGCCGCTCACTCCGGATGCCGCAGACCGTTTGCGGTTGATCTAGAACCCAATTTTCAACACCATACGTATAGACTCACAATGCCTTACCAAGCGGATTTGTATTACCAGGCTTATCACGCGGACGATCGGGCCCGCAAAACCGTTGTGCTGATTCACGGCGCAGGTGGTGACCATCTCTCCTGGCCAAGCCAGATCCGGCGTCTCACCGGCTATCGTGTCTATACTCCCGATCTTCCCGGGCATGGAAAATCCCGGGGGCACGGACTGCAGCGGATCTCTGCCTATGGGGAACTGATAAATAATTGGCTCAACGAAATTGAATTCCCCAATATTTTCCTGGGAGGGCACTCGATGGGCG
The DNA here is from genome assembly GCA_964532455.1 of uncultured Anaerolineales bacterium. Lineage (GTDB taxonomy): Bacteria > Chloroflexota > Anaerolineae > Anaerolineales > UBA11858 > B10-G9. Next base: position 9,194 of record CAZHHT010000098.1, on the reverse strand, counting down.
GCGCAATCGCGCTCTGGATCGCAATCCATCATCCTGCCCGGGTAAGGGGATTGATCTTAATCGGGGCTGGAGCCAGCCTTCCGGTTAACCTCTCTCTCATTGAAGAATTAGCCAGCCCCCAGGGATTTCCCACCGCGGTGGATAATATTTGCCGCTGGTCTTTCAGTCCCAGGACGGAATCCCGGCTGATCGATGAGGTCAGGAAACAAATGTTAAAAAACAGGCCTACGGTGCTGGGTGGAGATTTCCGGGCCTGTGATGCTTATGACTTGAGCGGGCAGCTGGATCAGGTTAAGGGGCCCACCCTGATCCTGGTAGGAGAGGAAGATAAAATGACCCCGCTGCGTTTTGCGGAGCAGCTGCGGGAAGGCATCCAGGACGCAGACTTGCAAATTATCCCCGGGGCAGGACATATGGTCCCGCTGGAGCAGCCCGATAAAACCGCTGATCTGATCCGGGGTTTCCTGAAAAAGGTTCAGACCTCTTAGGAGTATTGCCTAAATACCCTCGAATGGGTATAATGTTCTTCTCTGGGGCGGTTAGCTCAGCTGGTTAGAGCGTTGCGTTGACATCGCAAAGGTCGTTGGTTCGAGTCCAATACCGCCCACTGTCATGGACCCATCCCGAACCCCATAGTGAGGTTAGGATGGGATTTTCATTTAATAGCCTGGTTCCAGAGTTTTCAAATCAATATATTACCCTTAGATCTGGGTCAGATTTCAGCGGCTATAATCATAATTATCTTCGTTGATTGTTGAGGAAGGGGGTATTTAAGACGAGGAAAATCGGGTAAATCTGGCTTATTAATCAGGGGGATTTTGAAGATTATCTCAAAGGAGCTAATCAAACAAAAGACAAAAGATTTGGTCCGCAGGTATAAAACAACTACTATTCAAGTAATACAGAACAATCACTCCTGGATGTATTTCAACCATCCTGATTAGTTGTTAGGATTGCTGACCTGCCCCCGGTATTTGTACCTCTCTTTATGGTAGTGCAGGTTGAAAAAATTGGGAAGAGGAGGTGCAAACCAGGAGAGAGAAGATTAAAAGAAGGACTTTACGGAAAAGTAAGCGGCTTCATCGCCTGCAATTGCAGGGAGTATAATCAAAGTGAAAAGTCTTTCCTTAAAATATGGAAATATGTCCCAAAAGGTCTGACGACATACAGCGAAAAGCCAGCTTATTCCCCTATCTGCTGGAACTGAGGAAACGTTCAGAACAGGCCTTGCTGGCCGTAATCCGGGAAGTAACTATTCAGGGGATTTCAACCCGCAAGGTGAACGAGCTCGTCTAAATGGAAGTACAGGGAAAAAAATAGTTCCCCTTGACAAATATGCCAGGCATAGATTTATGTAAAATCAGGAACTTTTCTGTTTATAATAATATTAGCAGAAAAAGCCCACCCTTGGCTACATATACATACCATTTTTCGGATTCAATAATTTAATGAGCATTACCATCACTCGGACAAAAGTTATCCTCCCCAGGCGCCGCCACGACCTGCTCAGCCGCCAACGACTATTGAGTGTGCTGGATGACCTTCTGGAATACCGGTTGACCTTGATTGCTGCCCCGGCTGGCTATGGTAAAACTTCATTACTTGTGGATCTGGCTCATCAGGTGGAATATCCTGTCTGCTGGCTGGCACTGGACCCGCTGGATAAAAACTTTATCCGGTTTATGAATTATTTTATTGCTGCGATCCGCCAGAAATTCCCGGAATTTGGAACGGCAAGCAACTCCTTGATCAACAGCCTTGGTGGAGGTGATATTGATCAAGAGCAGGTTCTGCGTACTATTATCAACGACCTTTATAACCATGTTCAAGAGCATTTTGCTCTTGTGCTGGATGATTTCCATTTAATCGACAGCAGTCTCGAAATCAATCAGTTCATCAATCGATTTGCCCAGGAAATGGACGAAAACTGCCATCTGGTAATCGCATCCCGCTCACTGCTCAGCCTCCCTGATCTGCCCTTGATGGTTGGACGGTCCCAGGTGAAGGGTTTGAGTTTTGAGGAGTTGGCATTTCACCCGGACGAGATCAAAACTCTACTTCGAATCAATTACCATCAGGAAGTGAGTGATCAAGATGCTGACAGAATTGCGGAAGAAACCGAGGGCTGGATCACAGGACTGCTGCTCTCCGCCGAAACCACCGGGCACGGGTTAACAGATCAAGGCCGCGCAGCCCGCGCAGCAGGAATTGATCTATATGATTATCTTGCTCAGCAAGTGCTTAATCAGCAGCCGCCTGATATGCAGGATTTTTTGCTCCGCTCTTCCCTGCTGGAAGAATTTAACACATCCCTCTGCCAGCAAGCGCTGGGTAATCCTGTTGGGGAAAAAAACTGGCAGGAACTAATCCAGCTGCTGCTGCAAAACCTCTTTGTCCAACCTGTCGACAATGGTGAAACCTGGCTCCGCTATCATCATCTCTTTCGCGACTTTTTGCAGCAGCACTTCCAACAACACTATCCTGATCAGGCAAAAGAGCTGCTTCACAGGCTGGTAGAACTCTATGCGAATCACCATTGGTGGGAAAAGGCCTACGCTGCCTGCAAGCAGCTTGGTGATGATCAAATTACAGCTGATTTTATTGAGTCCGCCAGCGCCGCTCTGGTCCACAGCGGACGGATTACCTTACTGGATTCCTGGCTGGATGAGCTTCCCCCCGCCCTGGTTAATAACAATCCAGGATTGCTGGCATATCGCGTAACCCTTGCCAGTAGGGCAGGAGATCCAGAGTCCGGTCTGCGGATGTTAAACCGGGGTTTGGAGGGGCAATCCTTGCCTGAAGACCCTGCCCTTTATGCGCTCATGTTACTCCGCCGGGCTGGCTGCTACCGCTTGCTTGGTAATTACCAGAGGGGACTTAATGATGCGCTGCAGGCACTTGATCTGTCAAAAAAAACCTCAAATGAAAAAATCCTGGAAGCAGAGTCGAATCGGGAAATTGGGCTTAACCAACAGCAACTGGGAGATATTCAAGAAGCAAAAATTCACCTGGAATGCTCCCTGAAAAGTTATCTCGATCAAAATGATCACAAGAACGCGGCGTTTGTGGAGATGGACCTGGGATTCCTGGAAATGAACGAGGGGAACTACGCAGCCGCAAGATCACTTTACCGCCAGGCTCACCACCTCTGGGAAGGATTGGGGAACCTCAACCAGTTGGTCGGTCTATGTAATAATCTTGGGGTTCTGGATCACCTTAACGGTGACTACCTGGGAGCTTTCGACTGGTTTACAAAGGCTCTTGAATATGCCCGGCAGACCAGCAACCTCCGCGGGACTGCTTTCACCCTGTCCAGTCTAGCCGATCTCGCCCTGGACCTGGGAGCGATCTCAAAAGCAGAAGCGTACATCAATGAATCCAGAATGCTCGCCGATGAAGCCGGGGAACCTTATTTACAGATATATTTGCTGCTTTCACTGGCCGCTCTTGCCAGAAAAAGCGGGGAATTCAACCAGGCGAGAGAGTTCCTTGATGCAGTAAATTTCCAGACCGGAAATAACCCTTCTGGAAGTGAAAGGGGAAAATACCACCTGGAGCGAGGCTGCCTGCTGATGGGAGAAGATCAACTGGAGGGGGCTTCAATTGAAATCAAGGTTGCCCAGGAAGCCTTTTCAAATGTTAACATGCCGGTGGAAACCACCATTGCGCTGATTTATCTTGCCCGAATTGAACACATGGGGGGATCTGTATTGAACGCACACAGTCAGTTAAACCGCGCTGAGGAGATTATTCAATCTCTAGGTACACTTCAACCTTTGGTCCCTGCCCTCGTCGATCAATTGGACTTCTTGTCCTCCCTTGAGGATCACTTCCCTGCGGATCTTTTTATCAAAGATCTAATACAAGCTACAAGCGATTTCCAAATCCGCTTACCTGGTCTGCTGGAATCAATGGAGTTCAACCGTCTTCCCTATCACACCTCACTAAGTCCCCTGCTGGATATTTATGGCCTGGGGCGAGCCTATGTAAAACTTAATGGTGAATTGATTACTGTCCCAGAATGGACGAGCCAGAAGACAGTCAGGGAGCTGTTCTTTTTCCTGCTAAGTCAGCCAGAGGGTGCAAGCCGGGAAGAGATCTGCCTGGTTTTCTGGCCGGACAGCACGCCAGAACAGCTGAAGAAACAATTCAAAAACGCTCTCTACCGCTTGAGAAGGGCTGTTGGAAAGAATACGGTTCTCTATCATCAGCCAACACGTCTGTACCATTTTAACAGATCTCTTGATTACCATTACGACGTTGAGGAATTCCTCTCAGCTGCCAAACAAGCTGAAGGGGAAACTGATCCGGAGATAAAAATCCAGGCTCTCCAGCAAGCAGCAGATCTGTACCAACATCCTTTTGTTGCTACCCTGGAAGGAATCTGGGCAGAACCGGTACGCTACCGACTGTATCGCTACTATGAAAGAACCATGCTTGCACTTGCAGAGCTTCAGCTAACCCGGGGGTTATACGGGGCCTCCCTGGAGACTAGCGAACTGCTGCTGCAGAGTGTTCCGAGTCAGGAAGCGGCCTGGAGATTGGCCATGCGTTCCCATGCGGCCCAAGGTAATCGATCCGGGATTGAGCGTGTTTTTCAGCAGTGCCGAAAAGCCCTGGCTCAGGACCTGGACGCAGAACCTTCTGGGGAAACCTATTCTCTCTATCAACAACTGATGACCTGATCCGCAGTTTATCCACTAAATTGGAATATTCATCATAATCGAACCTCAAAGGGACTCAGAAAGAGCCTCTTCGAGAGACCTGTGTAGTTGATAATTTCCCCATCCTATTCACTATCCAAGTAAAAGGTGGCCAAAATGAACACATTAATCCAAAAATTTTCTCTAGCTGCTGGCAAAGTTAACCGGCGTCATATTCAGATCTTCCTGGTCTTGTTGACCCTGAGTATGTTGGTACTCGGCGCAGGAGCTCCTGGTATGTCCGGCGGGATTGGCGGCTTCTAAATGATCCTGGTCCTGGCCATAGCCGCCGGATGGTTGTCCGGATTGGTCCGGTCCCGGATTGTTAGGAAGCCTTACCGCGTACCAGAAATATCCATGATATGGCTGGTGCTGGTCGCGGTATTCCCGCAGCTTCTGATCTTTCATATCCCCTACACAGCGGGTTGGTTTTCCGACACGTGGGCTTCAGCGGTGCTGGTGATCTCTCAACTTCTATTGCTGGGTTTCGTCTGGTTTAACTGGGATCTGATTGGTTTCCGGATCTTGGGACTGGGATTAATCCTGAACCTGATAGTAATCACCCTTAATGGCGGTTTAATGCCGCTGTCACCGGAAACGGCCCGGGCCCTTTATCCTGAAGTCCCTCCATCTGTATGGCAAATTGGATCCCGGCCGGGGATGAGCAAAAATATTCTCCTGCTTTATGAGGATACCCGCCTGGCCTGGTTATCTGACTCCATTTTACTGCCAGAATGGTTCCCCTGGACTCGAGCTTTAAGTCCCGGTGATCTATTGATTGCACTGGGAGTATTCTGGCTGCTTGCCGTTGAAGGTCCGGACAAACCAACCCCACAATATAATTCTCCTGACTAAAAATACCTGCTGATGTCTCATTTACAACCCTTCAAAAAATGAGGAACTAAATATGCAAACAAGATACTTTTCCACATCCAGCAATAACAAACAAAATGGACACAAAACTCTAAATCCTTCTGGTGGTATCAGTCGTTTATTGGCGGCTGCTGTAATCAACCAGGGTTTTCGCAATCTGCTGCTAACACGTCCAGCAGAAGCCCTTGCTCAAGGGTACTATGGCGAGGAGTTTGCTCTCGATCGTAATGACAAAAATCTGGTTCTTTCCATTCAAGCCAAAGACTTAAGTGAATTAGCTCTGCAGATAACAACTTATCAGGAGGACAAATCCTCTCATGGGTTCGGATACTGGATCCCCGTTAACCATCCCGCAGTTGTCCTTGAGGCAGAATAAGCTTCCTGCTGGTGCACCCCTTACCACATCCTCTTTGTCCCTGGTGGGTGCTCCGGTAACGATCTGGATAATTAATCACAAGGGCATCTTTCAATATATAGAGGGAGATGTCCTTTCCGACCTGTGCCTGATGCCTGGTGAAGTAGTAGGCAGATCAATATTCAAGGTATATGCTGACTATCCGGAGGTTCTTGACAATGTCCGCTTGGCGCTGTCCGGGGAAAAAACCGGGGCTGTCATTAATCACGGCGAGCGTATTTTGGAATGCCAATTCCATCCTTTTCGGGGTGTCCAGGAAAACCTCAAAGGGGTTATCGGCGTTTCCTTTGATATTTCGCCCGAGCGGCAGCTCTGGTATCAGCAAGCATTAATAGATACTGCTGCTGCGCTCAGAAAAGCCCGGACGCATGAGGAAATGCCCCCCCTGATTGTCGGGCAGCTGGGTAAACTGCTGCGAATAGACCAGGCAGCGCTAGCCATAGGCTCCCCGCCAGAGGGTCCCTATGAACTAATATTCTCCTGGGGGGCCTGGGACCAGATCTGTGAAAATAACGAACCCATAACAGGATTACTGACCGATCCCCAAGTAATCAATAATCTTAACGGCAGCAGCCGGTTTATTGAAAATTATTTTCCTCAGAATTCGGTCTCTTCCACTATTTATGGCTCCTCATTGATTGCTCATGATGAACTGCTCGGCGCCCTTTGGGTGGGGCGTCGCGAGCCCTTTTCTGCAGAAGAATCCCAGTTAATCCATGGTATCGCGGAGATGTCTGCCAGTGCCATTCAACGGGCAAGACAGCATGAACTCACTCAGCATCATCTAGAGCGCATCGCAGCTCTGCACTCTATCGACCAGGCAATTTCCGGGAGTTTTAGTCTCAGCCTAACTTTACACATCATTCTCGAACAAGTTGTATCAAAACTGGATGTTGATGCAGCCGACATTTTTCTTATCGATCCTGACACACACCAGCCAACTTATACAGAAGGCCAAGGATTCCGCCGCTACCAACCCCAGATGGGAACTTCTCAAGCCCGGAAAGGTCTGGTCTGGCGAGTGCTGCAGAAACGCGAATTGGTAGCGATTCCTAATTTGCAGAAAGAAGCCCCCACACTGATCCGGGGAGGAATGTTTTCAGTAGAAGGGTTTCAATCCTATTATGGGATCCCCCTCATTGCCAAAGGGAAAATTCAGGGTGTTCTGGAAGTCTTTCACCGGGAACCGCTCCGCGTTGACAATGAATGGTTTGAATTTCTAAACACACTGGGGACGCAGGCAGCTATCGCCATGGATAACGCCGCCCTGGTGGAGAATTTACGCCGCACAAACCTGAAGCTCGATCAAGCCTACCATGCCACATTAGAAGGCTGGGTTCACGCATTGTACCTGAGGGATAAAAGCACGGAGGGACATACCCGGCGAGTTGTGGAGAGAACCCTGAAACTCGCTCAGGCAGTTGGCATCCCAGACAAGCAGCTTGTCCACATCCGTCGAGGGGCGCTGCTGCATGATATCGGAAAACTGGGTGTTCCGGACAAGATTCTCAATAAACCCGGGCCATTATCTGAAGAAGAATGGGGCTTGATGCAAAAACATCCGGAATACGCTCGGGAGATGCTTGATCCAATAGAATTCCTGCACCCTGCTCTACCCATTCCATATGGACACCATGAGAAATGGGATGGAAGTGGGTACCCGGAAGGAGCAAGCGGCACCCAGATACCCATAGAAGCCCGGGTTTTTGCCGTGATCGATGTCTGGGATGCGTTGAGTTCACCTCGCCCCTACCGGGATGCCTGGCCAGAAAAAAAAGTATACCAGTATATCCGGGAGATGGCTGGGTCTCACTTCGATCCCCAGGTAGTTAGTACCTGGGAGAAGGTTTTCCAGATCCCGGATTAATATGACTCTGATTCGTAAATACGGTGCGTTAGGGGACAACGGGGCCAAATTGAAAGGCGGCAGGGTCAAGCGTCCATTAATCTAGAAACGGACCGTATATTAGCTGAGTTTCAGGCAAACTTTAGATAACCCGCGCTGCAGTGAACACGGGGGAACGCGCCGCTGAGTTTAGTCCGTTAGGTATTACAAAAAGATGTCAAGTATAAATGAATTTCTAGCTAGTGAGGATCCGCTTACAAGAGAGGCGGCTTTGTTTTTGGCTTCTTATTCTGAAGAGGATGATCGAGTTGATCATAAACAATCATTTGACCCAACCTTAGAGAAAGATTGGTTAGAGATTACAAAAGACATCTCAGCATTTGCAAATACAATTGGAGGGTATTTAGTCTTTGGTATATCAGATTTAGACAAGGATATTGTTGGTTTGGGCCGTGATATAGCAAACACACTCAAAGATATAAACAATTTGCGGCAGAAAATCAATCGACATTTAGATCCTGATATTTCATTATTACGTTCTAAAGAGTTTCGAATATCTGGAAAATCAATTGTTGTGCTGTATATACCACAATCAGTGGGAATATCACACTTAATTAGTAATGATGGTAGCTTTATCTATCCAAGTGGTACGGAGAAAACTGTATTAAGGAAAGGGACATTTTATATCAGAAGAAGTGCTGGAAATCATCTTGGCGATTCGAGAGATTTTGATGATGTGATTGAACGAAGGATAGATCAATTTCGGGAATCGCTACTGAATAAAGTAGCAAGGATAGTCTCGTCTCCAGCAAATAGTGACATGTTCATTCTTTCCAGAGATCCAACTGCCCCGGAAGGTGGTCGATTCATTATTGAGGATTCACCCGACTCAATTCCAATAAAAGGTATGAGTTTCTCAGTTCCTCCCGAAGGCATAGAAGAGGAAATTTCTGCTTGGTCTGTACTCAATCGAGGTACTTCGGAAATACGACCACCTGAGACAATATTATGGCGTTGGTATTCAGAAAGGGAAAATATTCAAATAAACGATGAACATAAACTGGCGGTATTTCGTTTTTCGTTATGGGGTCACGTTCCAGCATTTTATTGGATTAAGGATCTGAAATCTCAAGCTATTCAAGATGCATTATTTGACACGATAAGAAATCGACCGATAGGGGTACAAGTAAAACAAATGCTTATCGTAGCTGCATTTTTGGGAAAAAGTACTTATAACCGTTCTTTATCTGTTTTAGGTGATTATAAAAATTATATCAGCCCAAGAATGCAACATTATCCAAATGTCTTGGTTCAGCGTGAAATGGAAAAAGGACCATTAATAAATAGACACTCCTCA
>CAZHHT010000097.1:0-11768 GCA_964532455.1 uncultured Anaerolineales bacterium | reverse complement strand
CAGCTTGATTTAACCGCTCAAGGGAGAGAGACAGCTCTCCCGGGTATGAAGTCGCAGGAGCTGGCTCTCCTGCTATAGCTTTATTAAGAAGGAGACAGCCAGCTTGATTTAACCGCTCAAGGGAGAGAGACAGCTCTCCCGGGTATGAAGTCGCGGGAGCCGACTCTCCCGCTATAGCTTTATTAAGAAGGAGACAAGCCCTCCTGGAGCCTTTAAGGTTCCGGGAGCTTTGATAGTATACAGGCGAATTTTAGGTCAGGTGATATTGTCGATTAATCAACAGGAAAAGTGATTGTGAAAGTTGTCTTTTTTCCCGGTTCACTTTCAGCCGTGATAGTTCCTCCCTGGGCCTCAACCAGATTCTTAGTGATGGCTAATCCCAGACCGGAAGAACGCTCATTCGGCTGTCTGGATTTATCCACTCGATAAAAGCGGTCAAAGATTTGAGGTAAGTTCTCAGCTTGAATGCCAGGGCCATCATCCGTAACCTGAATAATCAAGGAATCTTCATCCAATCCGGCAGTAATCTTAATGTTTCCGCCGGCTGACAGGATGCTGATGGCATTGTTTACCAGGTTTCCCAGCACCTGGGTTATCCGATCTGGATCGAGGTTCACCCGGGGAATATCCTGCTCAATATTTAGCGTTAATTCTATTTCTTTTTCCCGGGCAATGGAGTGAAAGGCGTCAGTGGTCTGCTGAAGGACAAATGAGGGATTAATATTTTGAATTTGGAAATTTAATTCACCGGAATCTAACAGAGATAGAGTTCGCAGATCGTCAATCAGGTAATTCAGGTGCTGGGCTTGTTGATGCATTACGCGGTATATATCTGGATTGCCGGACAGTTTTCCTTCACTCATAGCTTCCGTGTATCCATGCAGCACGCTGAGGGGTGTCCTCAGGTCGTGGGCGATATCCGCGGTCATTTGTTTCCTAGTCCTGTCCGCCTTTTCCAAATCTGAGCTCATGCTGTTGAATGAGGTGGCCAGTTTTCCCAATTCATCTTTTGAAGTGATATCCACCTGATAACCCAGTTTGCCCCCGGCTACCGCTGAGGTGGCTTCAGCTAATTTCCGGATGGGACGGGTAAAAGACAAGATTAATATTCCTCCCAGTATCAAAGCAATCAGCAGTGTGACCAGGGAACTGGTAACCAACCCCTGCTGAACGGTGTTAAGGAAGCTCTGCTGGATATTATTTCTCAACTGTGGAGTTGGACCCGTTATCAGCCAGCCGATGATTTTTCCCACATTTTCCAACTTTAGTCCATTCATCAGTTCTTTTTCGGGCAAAGTATCGCCCATTTGATACCCTGGGTGGCTCGTTCCCCCGGCAATAATCAGACCTGAATCTAAGGCTAAAACGAAGGGCAGTGAGGCGCGGTCAAAGGGGCGGTTCGGATTATTGCCCCCAGATTCACCAGAACCATAGTTCGAACTGCTGTAGAGTGCTACTTCCTTGAATACTTCATCGACACCGTCCCAGTTTTGATTATCCCGATAGTAGTCTGTTAATGTATCTGCCAAAACCTGCTGGTCCTGATTCTTGATAAAATTATCGAACGCATTTTTGGTGTGGTTTTGGATATAAAATGCTGTGAAAAGTGAGCCAGCGAGGCTGACGACAATTAGCACCAGAATAATTTTTACACTAATCGACCGCATGATTTATTTTTTCCTCTCCCGGGCGAAGCGGTACCCCGCACCGTAGACTGTCTCAATATAATTTGGCTCAGAGGGATGGGCTTCGATTTTTTCGCGCAGATTATGAATATGAACATCTACAGTGCGTTCAAATCCTTCCAGGAAGGAAGATTCACCAAGGCTGTCGAGAAGCTCGGTCCGAGAAAAGGTTCTTCCGGGAGCAGCCATCATGGTTGCCAAGAGTTGAAATTCGGAGGGTGTGAGGTCTACCGGTTGATCGTTTACTTCAACAAAATGCCCCATTTTGTCCAGAGAGACATCTAAAACGCGGAGAATTTCCGATTCTGGGTTGCCTTTCGATGCCCGCCGCAGTAAAGCATTGATGCGGGCGGTTAATTCCCTCATGCTGAAAGGTTTAGTGACGTAGTCATCTGCTCCCAGCTCAAGTCCTAAAACTTTATCCGTTTCCCCTACCTTGGCGGTCAAGACAAGAATGGGGGTATTCGATTCGGCAGTGTAGATCCGGATAAATTCCTGACCACCCATCTCAGGCATCATCATGTCGAGCACGATACAGTCTGGTTTTTCTTCCCGGGCAATATACAATGCCTTCTGGCCATTGGGAGCGGTGGGAACATCAAACCCCTCGCCTGTAAGATATTCTCTCAGCATGGTGCAAATATCGGGATTGTCATCTACAACCAAGATTTTTTTTGTCATTCAAACCTCATTGTGGGTTAATTGTTTGTCAACCTCGGGATTGTTGTTCTGGAAGTTGAACTTACTGGCTTTATACCAGGTTCTCTGCCCGTGAGCCCTTTAAGATCCGCGGCTGGGTTATTGATTATTCAAATACCATTTATCCGCATTATACCTTCTTCAAAACAATATCCAGGGAGAGCCGGAGTTAAGGTAACCCCGATTTTCTTACAATTCCAGTTTCAGTGTAGCAGGCAGTTATTAAGATATTGTTAAGGGGATATGGAGAAAATGTTTAGAAAAAAAGGATGCGTAATCCTTAAGTAGCTCTAAATCCATAGCTCTCCACGATAACTTAAATGATTTCTAATCTTTAGAGGATTATGCATCCTGTGCATTTGATAAGTTTAGGTTAAGATATAATTCCAGACATCTGCTAAAAAGAATATTGGACCCTCTGAACAAAATGGGAAAAAACAAAAACGACGGCGACGAGTATCAACTGGAATATCGTCCAAAATACCAGACTTACCGGTATTTGATGCAGAACCGAATTAACGAGATCCTGTTAGTATCCAGCATGTATGACTCTTTTATCATTGAAGAGGATGCCCGTCTTTCTGATCAAATCTTTGAAGAATTCCACAATCTAAATCTGCGTACTTTACCTCACATTTTCCGGGCTACGTCGGCGAAACGGGCGTTGGAGCTGCTGAAGGAAAGGAAATTTGACCTGGTAATTACCATGCGACGACTCGGTGAAATTAACCCATTACTGTTTGCTGACCAGGTGAAGGAAATCCAGGATATCCCGGTTGTTCTGCTGCTGAATAACTCCTCCGAACTGCAGTATTTACCAGCCCGGGCCCTGGCGGAAAGCAATATTGATAATACCTTTGTCTGGAACGGCAACTCTACGGTTTTCGTGGCTATCATTAAACTGTTGGAAGATCGCCAGAACATTGACCCTGATATTAAGATTGGGGATACGCGGGTCATTATTGTGGTTGAGGACTCGATCCGTTTTTATTCGCTTTATCTTCCAGTTTTATACTCAGAAATTATGCAACAAACCCAACGCTTGATTTCTGAGGGGGCGAATGACTATCTTTCACTGCTTCAGATGCGCTCCCGTCCGAAGATTTTGCTGGCCAGCAGTTATGAAGAAGCCCTGGCAGATTATCAAAAATACCAGGATCACCTGCTGGGTATGATTACGGATATCCGCTTTCCCAAAAATGATGTGATTGCAGAGGATGCGGGATTTGACCTTGTCCGCAAAATCAGGGAGCAAGCGCCCACATTGCCGATTATGCTCCAGTCCAGTAATGAAAAAAACCGGAGTGAATCAGAGAAGCTGAACGGCTTTTTTGTCAATAAAAATGACCGTTCGCTAATTCATGAACTGCGTACATTTTTACTCGACTATATGGGCTTTGGCTCATTTACGTTCCGGCTCCCGGACGACAGCATCGTTGGTTATGCAGATAACCTTTTTGAGCTTCGGGATGAGCTTAAGAAGATACCCCTGGCGTCTTTTGTCTATCATGCCCAAAATGACCATTTCTCTGGTTGGCTAGCAGCCCGGGGTGAATTTGCAGTGGCCCGGCAGGTTAAACCCCGCAAGGTTTATGAGTTTGAAAACAAAGAAGACTTACGGCAGCTAATTATCGCTTCCGTTGAGGATATCCTCCAGGAACGGATGGGGATTATCGTTGACTTTGACCGGCAGAATTACCATTCGTATTCCCGTTTTATCCGTCTTCGCCCGGGTTCATTGGGTGGAAAGGGTAGGGGCTTAGCCTTCCTGCTCTTCTTGCATAGTTCTTATAATGAGGGGTTCAGGAAAGAATTTCCAGATGTAGATATTCATATTCCAAGGACTGTTGTAATCGGCACAGATGAATTTGATCAGTTCATGCGAGATAATCAGATTTATGAATTTGTATCCACTGCCCGGTCTGACCGGGAGATCATGGAACGTTTCCTGGGAGCAAATAATTCAGACGCGCTGTGGGATGACCTGAGATTTATCTACCGAGACCAAACCCGACCGCTTGCAGTCCGATCTTCCAGTATTTTTGAGGATTCACTCTTCCAACCCTTTGCGGGTGTATTTTCTACTTATATGCTGCCCAACTGCCACCCAGACATGGAAGCAAGATTGGAGCAGCTAGTTTCAGCCATTAAACTCGTCTATGCGTCCACTTACCTTAAACTAGCCCGTTCCTATGCAGAAACACTGAGTATCTCCCTGTCGGAGTCATGCATGGCGGTAGTGATCCAGGAAGTTGTCGGGCGTTCTTACGGCGAGAGATATTATCCCAATTTTTCGGGAATTGCATCTTCTTATAACTATTATCCGCTGGGTAATCACCTGCAGCCGGAGGACCGGATTGCCTTTGTGGTGATGGGATTAGGAAAAACGGTTGTTGATGGCGGGTTAGCCCGGCGTTTTAGCCCCAAACGTCCCGGGGTGAATATCTTCTCCAGCGTAGAGGAGGAAATCAACGGCAGTCAACGCAGTTTTTATGCTGTCCGGTTGAACAAAGATGACCCCATTGATCTAGACCTGGGGGAGAATTCTTTTTTGGAGAGCTGCCATCTCCAGGATGCGATTGAGGATCATACCCTGGAGCAGATAGCAGATACCTATGATCCCCACGGGGGGCGGCTTTCGAGTGGATTTTGGAATTCAGACAACGGTGCGCCAGTGATTACCTTTAACCGCCAGCTCAAATATGATATCTTCCCTATGGCAAAGATTATCAACCGGGTACTGCAGTTGGGTGAGAAAGCGATGGGATGCCCGGTGGAGATAGAATTTGCGGGTAATTTTTCCGGCAATCCTGATGAAAAACCGACTTTCAGATTATTGCAGCTGCGGCCATTCCTGGAGCATGAGGAAACATTGATGATTGAGGATCTGGATGTAACTGACAAGGATCTTTTTGTTTCATCCTCTGTTGTCTCCGGGAATCGTGTGATTTCGGATATCCAGGATATCATTTATGTTAAACCTGAATCATTTGATCTTACCCAAACAGTTGAGATGGTAACTGAGATTATGAATTTGAACCGCACCCTGGTCCAGGGTGATCTTCCTTATATCTTAATTGGTCCCGGGCGGTGGGGAACCTGTGAACGTCATTTAGGGATTCCAGTGGATTGGTCAGATATCAACGGAGCGCGGGTTATCATGGAGGTAGACCTGGTAGATTTTCAGGTGGACCACTCCCAGGGCAGCCATTTTTTCCATAATATCTCTTCTGCTGGAATCCCCTATTTTTATATTAAATACAATTCAGCGACAGATTTTTTGGATTGGGATTGGATGGATTCCGTTTCCCTGATCCAGGAAACGAACTACTTCCGGCATGTCAGGACAAAAGAACCGCTGCTAGTAATCGCAAATGGGAAGAAACGATCCGGAAAAATTATTAAACCGGAGCCGGCCAGGCTGTTTAAGGTTTAAAACTTAAAGCTCCCGGAGATATTATGTTTCCGGGAGTTTCTCTTAATGGGAAGCTTATTCAGGTTTCAGATTAACATCCAGTTGGGGGAAGGGAAGATGGATGTCTTCTTTTTTAAGGGCGTTATATAAAGCAGTGTTGACCCGGTCGAACATCCGCCGGGTATCCACATAGGATTCCAGCCACCAACGAACCCGGAAAATCAATGCGGAATCCCCGAATTCCAGAAAAAGCGCCTCTACTGGCCGATCTGACAGCACACCTTCAACTTCTTGAACGGCATCAATCATGACCTGGCGGGCTTTTTCAAGCTCGGTTCCATAGGCCACACCAATGTGTATTTCCAACCGGTATTGATCGTTGGGGTAGGCATAGTTGACTACCAGGCTTTTCCCGATCACCGAGTTCGGTACAATCACCATCCGATTGTCACGGGTGCGAATGCGAGTGCTGCGCAAGCCGATATCGACCACATCGCCCCAGGTATCCAGGTCCATCAGCTCAATCCGATCGCCAATCCGGAATGGTCGATCCATCATGATCAGGAATCCGCTGATGGAATCCTCCAATGCGCTTTGAGCCGCCAGTGCCACAGCCAGAGAACCGATGCCAAGCGTGGTAACCATGGCAGTAATATTTATTTCAAAATAAGAGAGGAGAGTTATGATCCCGATCGCGCTGAGTAAAATAAGCACAATGCGTTCAAAGAAGGGGAAGAGTTGCTTATTCAGCTTGGTTTCAGTTTTCCTGGCTATCTCCTCGGCATACCAGCGGAAGAAATGAGTCACTAAGCGCCAGACGGAGATGAATCCAACCAGGAAGTAAAGAATAAAAAAGCCTTCTTTAAGCCAGTTATTCCAATCCCCAGTTAAAAAACTCAGCCTGCGCAGAGCAGTGTCCAGGGCTAATACCACTGCCAGGAAATACAGCGGCAGGCGGGCGGCATTCAGGATCTGGTTGTCCAGGTTGTTTTTTGTTCGTTTGGTGATCCGGAATAATAGCTTCTCCAGGAAGAGATTAATAACCCATCTACCCAGCAGGAGTACTGCCAGCAAAATGAGAATAGAAATCCCGATTTCAATCCATTGTTGACCTGATAAACCCCAAAAAACCTGATTCATAGTTCCTCCTTACCTTCTTATAGGGAGTATTATAGCTATTTAAGGAGATGAGGACAGGCTGGAAACCCTTAATTATATTATCCGATTTTTCACTCCTCTGTAAGAGGCACAACGGGCAGCTCATATCCTGCTGGATATAGCGCGTAATCGTAACTGGCATGGAACGGTCCGCCTTCTGGAATTGTCATGCCATCCGCAGGAAAATCCGAAGTAAGATCAAAGATCAAGTCCAGCTCTGGACCGGAATAAAGACCAGGACCGGGACCTATCGCATCCCCGCAGGAGCTGTGCAGTTCCGAATTGAGAAATTCTTCCTTGATATGCAGCGTGACGATGTCGTTTACACAAACACCGCTGATTTCAGCCTGCATCTGCCAGACACCATCGAAGGTCTGCACCGGGCAGTCTTCGTCGTTGGGATGATTGGCTGCTCCATGGTATCCGATTGGCGTTTCACTGAAGATACCTTCGTTGGTAACCTTGCCATCGGCGTCTATCCAGAGATCAAAGAATGATGGTGGTATATTATCAAATTGGAGATAAAATGTCTCTCCATCACCGGCGTCAATATCCAGCACGGCGAGATGGCTGAACCATAAATTGTAGAGTGTTTTTTCATCAGGACAGGCGAGTTCCGGTACCTCAATTTTACCGGCGACAGTAGGGGTTGAGGTTGCTTGAGGTGCTGGATTGCTGCAGGCACTGACTATTAATAGGATACTTATGACGAATGTGATGAAAGAAGCCGGGTGACTGAATCGTTTCTTGCTGATCATGAGAATCTCCTCCTCTCCCAATAATCCAACTCGGCGAGATTAGTGAAGGCAGCGAGGATGCCGATTAGCAATCAAAACCTTTACCATTTTTCCCTTTCTCTGATATTTCAGTTGAGGGATGGTATCCCATCCCTTTTATTATAGACCAGGCACCGGTGTTAATGGGAAGTGATATTGAGAATTGTCCCAATCACAAACAATGCCCCAAAAACAAACCACAGCGGGTGGTAGAGCAGGGCTAAGGGCTGTACCGGTTCAAAGGTTTTGGACATTTTGTAATGGAGACTTTCGCCACCCGAATTGATTATACACCAGCCATCTGATAATACTGCTGGCGACGTAAAGCCAGGGTCCGTTCTTTGATTTCGTTTCTCCTTTCGATAATCTCCTTTTCTCTTCCAAAATAAACATCAGCTGGGGTGACATTTTTCAGCGATTCATGGAACCGCTGGTTATTGTAATAGACAACCCATTCCGCAATTGCCCGTTTAAGTTCCTCAGGCGTGTAATAGTTCTGCAACTTGACCACATTCTTCATCGAACGATGCCAGCGCTCAATCTTTCCCTGGGTCATTGGATGGTAGGGGGTACTGTGGATATGCTTCATCCGCCATCGGGTCAGAAAGCCAGCCAGGTCCTTGGAATGGTAGGCTGGTCCATTGTCTGAGAGCAACCGGGGACGATGGTAGACCTTGACCTGCTCGATCTCGGCCTTGGCCAAAGCCAGCTTGAGGGTCTCCTCCGCATCGGTCGCAGCCATTGTTGGGGACAACCGATAGGCCAGGATGTAGCGAGAGTAATCATCCAGGACCGTGGAAAGATAGTACCAGCCCCAATCCACGACCAGGAATTGGGTGAAATCTGTCTGCCACATCTCATTCACCCGTTTGGTTGGATTGTCAAACTTCTCTTTGGCCGTGATGACTTCAAAGGCAGGGCTTTCGATCAGGTCATAGCTTTTCAGAATGCGATACACGCTCGATTCCGAGACAAAATACTGCTTTTCCTCGATAAATCGATAGGTGATCTGTCTGGGTGGTTCCTCGGGATATTCCAGTGCCAGGTCCACGATCTCTTCACGGACAGGGTCAGGGATCTGGTTCCAGAACTGCTTCCTCTTTGAGCTTTTGGCCTTGAGTCCCTCAACACCTTCCTCCTGGTAGCGTCGGCACCAGCTGTAGAAGGTGCTTCGGGGCACGTCCAGTTCCTCCAAGGTTTGCTTGATCGACAGTTCCGAGTTCTCCACCAGGTGGATGATTTCCAGCTTCTCTTCGCTCGTGTACCGGATCAGTCGTCCCACGTCTGGTCCCCCACACCCCGCAAGCTTTTTTTCAAGCGACGATTATTCAGTGACAGCTCTGCGATCAGCAGTTTCATCTGCTCGCTTTCCTGACGCATTTCCCGGACTTCACTGCTGTCGGCCTGGCGGGTGGTGTTCCCGGCCAGACGCTGCTTGCCAGCTTCCAGGAATTCTTTGGACCATTTGTAGTACAGGCTTTGGCTGATACCTTCTTTCCGGCACAATTCAGCCACGCTCATGTCCCCGCGTAATCCTTCGATCACGATCCTGATTTTGTCTTCAGCGCTGTACTTTTTTCTTGTCTTCCGTCGGATCCTTCTAACGGTTGATTCTGCTTTTTCTTTCTTTTCAGCCATGTGAGTTCTCCTTCACTCTGTTTTACTCCATTGTGGCTAAAAAGTCTCCATAATTTTTTCTTCAATTTTGTCCAATTCCTTTTGACGACAAACACTCCTCCGGGAGCACATGGTCCAATTTTTCATTGGCCTTAAAGCCCAGCATACGCTGGAATTTGTTTATCAGCCCGGTCATCCCTGGGCCCCTGGTTATGATCAGGTCATCAGAATTTGCGTTGACATGGTTTTTGATGACCCCCTGGGCTGTATGGTAAGCGTGTGTCATCGCCATGCCGGTGGTGCTGGTCTCAGTATGTGTATTCGCTACCAGAGGTAAAATTTCTTCCTGGATCCTGGTTTCGATAGGTAAATAATTACGGCCGCTTGCTATCCAATCGGCATAGATTAATAGCCTGGTTTTTTTATCAGGAGAGAGCAATTCAGTATTGATGCCAATAATGCCTTCCCTGAATTTTTGAAAGTGTATATCCATATCAGTTTTCCTGGTTGGTGACTAACGATCTGAGGAAGTTAGTTGATTCTATCGAAGATCCAGCCCCGGTTCCCGACGCCTTTTGCAGGAAGTTCTTTGCCTGCCGGGGAGACCTGAACTGGAAGAATTGGATCTGGCTGAATTCGTTTGATTTCATGTACTCGATAATTTTTTTTCTTCTTCGTCGATAAGTGGTGATGGTCCAAAGAACAATTGAGTCCCGGCTAACCAGCTTCCTAAACGTTTCCCTGTTCCCTGTACCATTCCAGAGCTCTTCCTTGGTGAGTATCCTGGTGAAAGCCCGGGTGACAGCTTGATACAAAGTACGGGGAAAGCTGAAATCCAGCCAGATTACAGCATCTATTTTTTCCCATTTGATGGGAAGAGTTCGGGTGTAATTACCATCCAGAACCCAATCCTCTGCTTGCAGAGCGATGGACAATTTCTGGAAAAATTCCTCATCATCAGGAAAACTCCAATCTGGACCCCAGAAGATCCGGTCCATTTCCAGAAATGGCAGATTTAAACCCTCGGCTAATTTTCTACCGAAGGTAGTTTTACCGCTGCCGCTGGTTCCGATAATGTTAATTCTCAAGTTTCCCCGGCTTTTTGGAATCAATATTAACCAGTTAATGAAAAACTCAGCACTTGTATTTTAACCTAAACTTGCTGGGAAAGTTTAAATGGGAGATAAAAATCCTTTCCAAAACAGGGAAAATAAAAATGCGCTTCACGCACCAGGGGTAAATAAGAAATTTCCCGATTGCGTGAGCGCATTAAAAGTACCTTTAACTTACTCCCTTAAGGTTTCCACACCTCCCACACCTTGCCTACCAAATCCGGGCCAGGTGTAAGGGTTGTTTCTCCGGGCTGCCAACCAGAAGGTGTCACCTCACCGGTTTCAGCGACATGCTGGAATGCCTTAACCTGCCTGAGCAGTTCGTCCGGATTTCGTCCAACTTCCGGAGTCAGCACTTCCATGGCCCGGATCACATAGTCCGGGTCAATGATGAAACGCCCCCGGATGTCCACTCCGGCTGCGTCATCATAGACACCGTAGACGGTGCCAATTTTTCCTCCGCCATCCGAAAGCATGGGGAAAGGAACTCCGCCTTCAACCATCTTGGAGAGCTCTTCTTTCTGCCAGATCTTATGAACAAAGCGGCTGTCTGTACTTAGGGAGAGAACTTCAACGCCCAGGGCTTGAAAATCTTTGTAGAGGGCAGCGACCGCTGCCAATTCTGTCGGTCAAACGAAAGTAAAATCCCCTGGATAAAAACATAAAATAATCCATTTACCTTTGTAGTCGGAGAGTTTAACTGGTTTAAAACCCTCTCCCGCGATAAAAGCATTGGCTTCAAAATCAATAGCTTCTTTCCCAACACGCGCTAACACTTTATTCACCTCCTGTGAGATGGCTGGAGCCGCACCGGGTGCTGCTGGTTCACCCACTGGCAGCAGCGGACCACCTGCGGGTTTGACACATCCGTCTGTAAGTTCTGACATTTATTTCTCCTTATCCCGTCTTTCGCGATTATACTACCGATCATGAATTCGTTCAACGGGGTGAGGCAGGGGAGAATTGGTACGTTGTGGCTGGGAGACTGGGTGAGGGGGAGCGGAGGTAATTATCGGACAAACTTATCGAGCTCTTCCGGTATTTGAAGTCCAAATTCTTCACACAGCAGTTTCACATCCTGATAATCGTTTTCATCCAGCTTATAGCCGGAATGGAATTTCACCAGCCAGTCTGGGGGAATGCACCGCACCGGTAAATCGCCTATGATTCCAGATCCCTGGAGGGAATCATAGGGATATTTAACGCCAAAGATATTGTTGCCTTCACCGTCAAATGTGCAGGAATGGAAGTCGATGAGATGACCCTGGTTATCGCCGAGGACAAAATTGCATTCCCAACTATCGTC
>CAZHHT010000096.1:0-12183 GCA_964532455.1 uncultured Anaerolineales bacterium | reverse complement strand
GCCAGGTCCATTCCTGTCAATGATGAGGAAAAACCCATGAGTGAAAAAGATTACCCTCAGCAAATCCGATACAGCTACAGCATCAGCCTCTTACGCGCTATCTCAATGAGCCTGGGTGTGATGCTGGTTATCTCCGTTCTTGTCCTGTTGGGAGATTTATTTACCACAAACGGAGCTTCTATCCCCGTTATTATCTTGCTGTCCTCATTAATCATTGTAGGAAATCTGCTCGGGTATGTTGAACTTTCTATGAGCGTTCCTCAACCCGGCGGGGCTTATCGGCTTGTTCAAGACTGCGAGGAAGGAAACTGGCTGGCGTTTTTAACCGGCTGGGCGCTGCTCCTGGCAGGAATCACCGCTGGCGGGATCCTTATCCAGGGTTTTGCCCAGCAAAGCACTGCCCTGGTTGAAACCCTGACTGGTATAATTCTGCCGCAATTCCCCTTTGCAGTCGGAATACTCCTTCTCACAGCCGGGGTTAAACTTCTTCCCCTCAGGAAGAATCGGAATAGCTATTTGCTGCTGGTGATTCTCGTTGTAATCCTGATTTTCTGCCTGATCGCTCTACCAAAAATCAAGCTGGCTAACCTGGAATCAACAAATCCCGATTGGAGTGTTTCATTTAACCTATTGCTGATTTCTTTTCTCGGCCTGGAAATTACAGCTGGTTTACAAGGTGAAATTACCAAACGCACCACAAACGCCCCCAGAGCCTTGTTTTTGGCCCCGATACTCGCTGGCATAGTCACTGCCTTGATTGCCAGTATTATCAGTGGAGTAATCCATCCCGGATCCACTGCTGCGCTGGGACAGCCGCTGGTTGAGTTGGCTGATCTGGTCGCCGGAAAATGGGCTGGAGTCGGAATATCCTTCCTGAGCATTTTTGCTATCCCCCTGGCATTAAACAGGATCATAACCCTCCTGACCCATCAGGGGTATGTTATGACAAGTGATGGATTTTGGCCTGAATCGCTTAAGCAAGCCAACCGACGCTCGAACACACCGGTACTCTTGATTGCCGTCTTCACGATTCTGATTGCCCTAACACTTAATTTCCCCCTGGATTATTTAGCCCGACTGGGCGGGCTACTCTACCTGATCGTGCTTATGGCTGTTAACTTCACCCTCACCAGAAGGGAACAAATCACCGCAGCCCCTTTTCACCTTCCCATCCACCCCTGGATTCCAGCTCTGGTTTTGGTTTTTGATTCCCTGCTTATTCTGACCTGGGCAGAATATTTTCCTGCTGCCGGATTGCTGCTGTTGATAGGTTTTGTCATTTTTATTGGATACGGACAGCACCACAGTATCAAAGCCAAAGAAGGTATCACAGTATTTAAAACGCCCTTGGAAGAAGAGAAAACCAAGCAGAGCGTTCGTGTTCTAGTCCCAATTGCTAACCCGGATACCGCGGAAACTTTGCTTCGTTTAGCCGGGACACTTGTCCGCCAGCAAGGAGGAAAAGTCATCGCCCTGCGGGTAATTACTGTGCCCGGCCAGGTTCCCCTTTCAGAGGGCAGATCACAGGCAGAAACCGACCATGTTCTTTTGGACCGGGCGGTAGACCAGGCAACAAAAGAGGAATTCCGGGTTCAAACTATGACCAGGGTATCGCGCAGTGTTTCGGAAGGTATCCTGGATACTGCAAGGGAGGAACGGGTCGACCAGATATTACTTGGATGGCTCGGGGATGCCCGATCAATCTCTAATTCTCTGGGACCGGTTATTGACCCGGTCATTAAAAATGCTCCCTGCGATGTTTTAATCGTGCGGGGAGACCATACGCAGGAAATCAAGTCTATCCTGGTTCCTACTGCCGGAGGTCCCAATGCTCCAATTGGAGCCCGCTTAGCTGCCACACTTTCTCAAATTTATGGGGCAACCGTAACTGGACTGTATGTCCAGGTTGGCCGGGCCACACCCCGCCGGATGGACGAAAACTATCTGACCATTGAAGATACCCTGGAGGGCCTGAAATTCAGCCAACCGCCTGAAAAAAAGGTGGTCATGGCCAACAATGTCCTGGATGGCATCCTCAAGGAAGCCGAAGCCTACGACTTGGTCATTGTTGGCGCTACAGAACAGGGATTCTTTGACCAATTTGCTTTTGGAAGCATACCCCTCAGAATTGCTGCCCAGGCGCCGAACACATCCATTATGGTCAAAGGATACAGCGGCGCCCGGGAACGCCTTTTTCGCAGAGCTCTGACCGCGATCTTCAACCTATTTCCTACCTTAACAACGGAAGAACAGCTTGGTGTCCGGGAGGAACTAATTGAAGATGCACAACCCGGCTCAGATTATTTCGTGCTGATTGTTTTATCTTCAATCATCGCTACCCTAGGGCTGCTGCTTAACAGCCCAGCAGTTGTCATCGGTGCTATGCTTGTAGCCCCGCTAATGTCACCCATACTTGGTTTTTCACTCGGGATAATCCTCGGCGAAGGACGGTTGGTTAGGACCTCACTGGAATCCGTTTTTAAGGGTGTAATGGCATCAATAATTGTCGCGATTATAATCGGTTTACTTTCTCCCTTAAAAGACATGACACCCGAAATCCTCTCCCGGACTCAACCGACTATCTTGGATTTATTCATCGCCCTGGCATCCGGTATGGCCGGCGCTTATGCGGTGAGCAGGAAAGATGTCAGCGCAGCTTTACCTGGCGTAGCAATTGCCGCAGCCCTGGCGCCGCCCCTCGGTGTAGTTGGTTTAGGGTTCGCAAATGGGAACATGCAAGCAGCTGGCGGCGCTCTACTGCTGTTCACCACCAACCTTGTCACCATCAGTCTTGGTGGTGTAATCATCTTCTCCTTGCTGGGTATTCACCCCCTGAATCTGGAACCAGAGACCAAAAAACGAGTCCAGAGAGGAGTAACTGGCATTTTATTTCTGGTCTTTCTGATCACCATTCCCCTGGTAATTATCATGAACGGGATCATCAAACAAACCCGGGAACAACAGACCATTGAGCGAGTCTTACTTGAATCCACTCTCACAGAAGAAATGTCCATCATCAATATCGAAAGGGCACAGTCCCGGGACAAACTGTTGATCAGTGCGACAGTTCGATCCACAGAACCCCTGGACCAGGAGTCTGTTAATGACCTGGCTATAGATTTGGAAAATGAGCTGGATCGCCCCCTGGATCTGGATATAATTTTCCTCCCTACCATACGATCAAAATAACAATATTTAAGGTAATATCTTATGCTTAACTTGATTCAAGAATTGGGAGTATCTTAATAAATATTTGATATACTTTTTAGATTGAATTAATCTCCCGGTGATAACCTTTATGGTATGACAATATAAGTCTAAGAGATATCCCGGGGAACTATATAGCGGAGAAAATGGATGAAAAAGAGAATCTGGATCATTATTGGAATAGTAGGCGGGTTGATCATCATCGCCAGCGCTTTCTCAGCCGGCGCGATTGTCGGCAATATTTTATTACCTAAACCAGACGTGTCCTGGTTTTCTAAATCAACCCAGATTGTGCCATCACAAGGTACTGATGGTACCTCAGAAGCTGATCCCTCTGCCAATATCTCGACTGAGGAATTGTTTAATCCTTTTTGGGAGACCTGGGAAATCATTCATGATCAATATGTTGAACAACCGGTTGACAATACCACGTTGATGAGAGGAGCAATTTCAGGCATGCTGGATTCATTGGGAGATCAGCATACTTCCTATATGAATCCGGACCAATATATGCAGGCCAATATTCCAATGGATGGAGAATATGAAGGAATTGGCGCCTGGGTTGATACCACGAGTGAGTACCTCACCATCATCAGCCCGATGCCTAATTCTCCGGCAGAAAAAGTAGGGTTAATACCCGGAGACCAGGTGATCATGATTGACGGGGAAGATATGACCGGTATCGATGGTTCTTTGGTAATCCGGAGAGTTCTTGGGCCTGCCGGTTCCGAAGTTGTTTTAACCATCAGCCGGGAAGGAAAACCGGAACCTTTTGATGTCACCATTATCCGGGAAAAGATCATCATCCCCAGCATTGAAAGCAAAATGCTGGAAAATAATATTGGATATGTTCAAATCATTACCTTCGGAGCTGATACTCGATCTGAACTCAGGGAAAATTTGGAAGAATTACTTGAACAGGACCCAATTGGATTAATTGTGGACCTGCGAAATAACGGGGGTGGGTACCTTCAAACAGCTGTAGAGGTGGCATCCGAATTCATTGCCGAAGGTGTAATTCTCTACGAAGATTATGGTACTGATGAGGAAATGGAGGAATACTACGCCCACAAGGGGGGTCTTGCTACCGAAATTCCTCTTGTTTTACTGGTCAATGAAGGTTCAGCTTCCGCATCAGAGATTGTTGCCGGAGCAATCCAGGATCATCAGCGGGGACCACTGGTTGGCGCAATAACCTTCGGCAAAGGTTCGGTCCAGAATTGGATCGAGCTGAGAAATAACCAGGGTGCGGTCCGGGTGACAATTGCCCGTTGGCTGACCCCGGACAAGAGACAAATCCATGAAACAGGTCTCACGCCAAAGTTCCTGGTGGAATTAACAGAAGAAGACTACCTGGCTGAACTGGATCCCCAACTTGACAAAGCAATTGAAATAATGCTGGAAATCACAGAATAGTAAATCGGGAAACGAAGCAATGTTTTATTTTAATACGCAATACCTGCTCTATATGGCACCAGCGATTATCGCCATGCTGGCAGCGCAGTGGTATGTAAAAACCACCTACAATAAATGGGGCAAGATACCAACCAGCTCCCATCTGACCGGTGAACAAGCGACTCAAAGATTAATTTCAACCGGGGGACTGCACGATATAGAGATTCAGCAAATTCAAGGTCAGCTGACCGATCATTATGATCCCAGGAAAAAAATACTCGGTTTATCACCTGGGGTCTACCAGGGCAATTCAGTTGCCTCTCTCGCTATCGCTGCCCATGAACTGGGGCATGCTCTGCAGGACAAGGAAAACTATTTTCCGCTGCGTTTAAGGTCAATGCTTGTGCCGGCCGTGAACATCGGTTCCACGTTGGGATGGATCTTGATTGTTATTGGTTTGTTAATTAATGCCATTGGCTTGGCCTGGCTGGGTGTTATTGCATTCTCTGGCAGTGCTGTATTTGCCCTGGCAACCCTCCCAGTTGAACTGAATGCTTCCTCTCGGGCAAAACAGCTGCTAAAAGACAGCGGCATTATCTCCTCTACGGAAGAAGATCAGGGAGTAAATAATGTCCTGAATGCCGCAGCGTTAACCTATGTTGCTTCCCTGTTTACGGCAGTGATGCAGCTGCTCTACTGGATTTCCATCGTTTCTGGAGGACGGGGAAGACGACGATAATCCAAAACACAATAATTTCATCCGTCAATAAATCATATCTGGCAAAATAACCCAAAAACAATTTCTGCTATAATCACACCATGCGGAATTTCATCATAGCCGTAGGCTTGCTGCTGGGAGTGATCTTCTTAGCAAGCCATTTTACCGAAGTCGAACAGATCACAGTCACTCTCCAGCGGGGAGATTGGCGTTTTATTCTGCTTTCTGTCTTGCTGGTATTGATCTGGCTCGTCAATATGGCAGCATCCTATAAAACAATTTTCCATGTAATCGGAATTGAGGAATCTTTAGGTCAGCTGCTGATCCTGACAGCCGCCGCCACTTTTATCAATGTAGTAGCACCTTCCGCCGGGATTGGAGGGATGTCTGTTTTCATCGCTGAAGCCAGGCAAAAGGGGGAAACCGGGGCGAGGGCCTTGGTCGCGGGAGCTCTGTTTGTAATTTTTGATTATCTGGGATTTTTTCTATTTTTAGGCCTGGGGTTAATCGTCCTCTTCCGCAGAAATATCCTTGGCGTAACAGAAATAACCGCCTCGGTGATCTTATTTCTCATGTTCACAGGAATGAGTTTGCTGCTCTATCTGGGATTCAAATCCGAACAAACGCTTGCCGATGCGCTGGCCTGGTTAGCCAGAGCTGGAAACCGCCTCTTGAAACCATTTCGACGCCGCAAAAAATTCAGCGAAGAAGGAGCAAGATCTATAGCCCATGACGCGGTAGGTGGGCTCAATGAACTGCGTAATCGCCCCTTGAAATTATTTTATCCCTTCCTCCTGGCACTCTCTAATAAATTGCTCCTACTGCTGATCTTTTTCCTGACCTTTAAAGCATTTCAGGTGCCGGCATCCATAGGCACCCTCATTGCGGGAACGAGTTTGTCCTATTTATTCCTGATTGTCTCCCCTACCCCTTATGGATTAGGTGTCGTGGAGGGCGTCTTAACCCTGGCCCTTCGTTCGATGTATATTCCGGTCAGCGATGCGCTGGTGATTACCATAGCATACCGGGGAGTGATCTTCTGGATCCCCCTCTTCCTGGGCGCAGTGGCTTTCCGCTGGGTAGGAAAGCCGGGGGAGAAGGAACTCGACACATCACCAGAAGCAAACGATTAAAATCTCAGCCATGGGTCTGCACTTCTATTCCGCTGCTATCCACTCAGGACAGGTTTGTTGAACAAACTGCTCGAGGGAGAGAGCCTGTCCTGAGCAAAGTCGAAGGGACAGCTCTCCCGGGCATCTTACCCGCAGGAGCTGACTCTCCTGCTCTAGCGTGCTTGAAGGGATACAGATCTCCAGCTAAATTTAAGGAAGGGGCTTCCTTTGAGGAACCCGCTTCCAGGACTTTCCTGAGCTTTTTAAACAAACCTGTCATCTGATAATTTTCCCCCGATTTTTCCTTTGTTTTTTTCCAACCAACCCACTCTATCTGCTTCCGGCTGATCAAAGTAAGGAATATAAGGTTTGATATCCAGCAGCGGGGTCCCGTCCAGGATATCCACATTGGCAATGGTGAGAATGTTCTTTTGGATCTCTAGCAATTTTACAATGGATAGTCCAATACCGTTCGGCCGCCTGGGTGCCCGGGTCGCAAATAAACCGCGTTGTTTATCATCAAGAAATGGCTTCACAAGCAATTGAAGATCACCCGTTTGATGAAAATAATACAGCAGAATTAGATGTGAGAACCCCGCCAGATCCTGTAAACCTTCCTGAAGTGCTGGATCAAGAGTCACCTTGCCTTCTACTCCCTCAGCTGCGCTGGGCTGAATGGGCATACCAGATAAATCCTGAAACGGGGAGTGGATGATTCCAATTGAATGAAAGGTAATTTCCTTTTCTTCCATCAGATTTCTCTTATATATCCGCTACACTGGATGGGATTTGAGTAATTAAACGGACCCCTGCCTGATGAATCTGCGGGAAGTTTCCTCCCTGCCCCAGGGCAGCTATCACAGCAGAAATATTTTCTACCGTAGAACCTGCCAGCAGGTTTACTCCAAATTCATAGAGGACAGGGGATAACGGCGTTGAAGGACCAATAATGATCACATATGCTTCCGGTTTACAAAGAGATAATAACTCGGGTAGTGTATGGTTGATAAAAGTCATCCCCGTGATGGCAACCAGATCAGCTTCGGGAAGTATTTCCGGAGCAGCGCTGGCAGGTAAATCATCTCCAGAAGGATTCTGATCCAGCACGGTTA
Organism: uncultured Anaerolineales bacterium; assembly: GCA_964532455.1. Lineage (GTDB taxonomy): Bacteria > Chloroflexota > Anaerolineae > Anaerolineales > UBA11858 > B10-G9. The sequence continues at coordinate 4,639 of CAZHHT010000096.1, read as the reverse complement.
ACTCCCCCAATTCCTCTTTTAGATGATTTGCAAATGGGAAATGCCCGATAAGAACGGCCTTTTTTCCCCTGCCATGCTCCAAAATTGCGCCTTCGGCATTCAGATCCACCCATGATGAGGGATCCCGGGGCAGCAAGGCATTAATAGCGGCACATCCAATACTTCGCCGCAGGGGGATTTCCGACTCAATCCAGCCTGCCAGCTCTAAAGCTGTATTAGTTTCCAGATTTCCCGGGTCGGGAATTGTCGGCTCCCCGGTATGCCTGTGATCCCCGGAAAGCGTAGAAGCTAACCCGCACTGCTGGTGGTCCCCTTTATCCACCACCACTGCTGTCCATTTTAATCCAATCCGGACTTCAACGAGCTGATGATTCGACAGGGAATTTAGGATTTTGTTATTCATAGTCTCTCTACAATCGATTTGAATCCAGGGTGAAGTATCGAAATTATTATACTTTATGACAACTGTTGATGTCAGTTCCAAATGCTCCAATTGATCCCGGATAGTTCTCACTAAGCAAGTCAGATTGGGGAAAAATATCCCTCAATCATTTTCCAAAGGAGTTTGACCAAACTAACCCCACACGGTATAATGTTTCGTCGGTAGTTGAGTTTGAACATTGAAGGAGTTACAAGAAGATGCCAAAACGGACATATCAACCGAAAATAAGACGTCGGGCTCGGGTCCATGGGTTCCGGTCTCGCATGAGCAGCAAAGGCGGACAAGATGTGCTAAAGCGGCGCCGTTTGAAGGGCCGTTATGTACTTGCGCATACAAAAAATAATCACGTAAAGAAAACAAACTGGAATAGTTAACTCTAATTTAATAAGATTCTTGTGGAACGGAGATTTCGCCTAACAAGTTCAATTGAGATCATGCAGGTGCGGCGATCTGGAAAATCATATCCCCATCCGCTTCTTGTTTTGATAATTCAGAAAGTGAACCACCCGCTCTCCCGCTTTGCGGTCACAGCAGGAATTTCAGTAGGCAACGCAGTCAAGCGAAACAGAGCGAAACGGATTATCCGGGCAGCCATGAGAGAGTTAATCCAGGATATTAAACCCGGATATAACGGGGTTTTGATTGCCAGGAAACCATTGACAGAATCCAACTGCAGAGAAACGAAAGAAGCGTTAGAATCTCTTTTCAGGAAAGCTAAAATACTTCTAACTCAAACCAATGAATACTGAAATCAGCATAAAACAGGCCGAACACCACCATCCACCCCAGGATCCTCTCCTAAAAGATCTTGAGTTAACAATATGGACAGTGTTAAGATTCCCGGTTCTGGCTTTAATTCTTCTCTATCAGAAGACCTTATCAAGGGCTTTGCCCGGTAATACCTGCCGGTATTACCCCAGCTGCTCACATTATTCATACCAAGCAATCTATAAATACGGTGTACTCCGGGGAGGACTAATGGGAAGCTGGCGAATTCTTCGCTGCAATCCATTTTCCCAGGGAGGGTATGACCCGGTTCCGTAAATTAACCACCAGAAAGTGAATATGAAAACAATGAAAAAATATTTCCTAATCCTACTCTTGGCCCTGATTGCCCTCTCGTTGAGCGCCTGCACAGGCCGGCGCGTCGCAGCAACTGGATGGTCCGAGATCACCCTCAAAGAGGATATCGCCTACTTCTCTTATGGTCCCCAGGTTTACGCACTCAATGTGAAAAACGGGACACAACAATGGATATACCCTGTAGAACCGGAAACCGGAGTAGATTTTTATGCGGCGCCCGTGTTTGCTGATAATGGGACCCAGCTGATTGTTGCCAGTTATGACAGCAATCTTTACAGTATTAATCCAGCTACAGGCAGAGAAAATTGGTCGTTTACCAATGCCGAAAACCGCTACATCGCGTCTCCCCTGGTCACTGATCAGGGAATATTCGCCCCAGCATCTGACAATAAACTCTACAGTGTAGATTTAAACGGAATCCCGCTCTGGGAACCATTCGAAACCGGAGAACCGATTTGGGCTTCTCCCGCCTGGTCTGAAAGCTGTGGATGCATTTATGTGGCATCCATGGATCACATCCTTTATGCCGTCAGCCCGGAAACTGGTTCTATGCTGTGGAAAACAGAAGATCTAGGCGGACCCATGGTCAGCCAACCCGCAGTGTCGGAAAGCGGCCTAGTTATCGTCAGCACGTTTAAGAATGAAATCGTTGCCCTGGATGAGAAAAGCCACAGGGTTGAATGGCGTTTTAATACTTCAGATTGGGCCTGGGCAAGCCCGGTAATTGACGGAGAACAAGTTTATGTCAGTGACCTTTCAGGCACTTTTTACGCCCTGGAATTAGAATCAGGAAATCTACTCTGGCAGCTTCAGCCCGGCGGAAGTATAGTTTCAGCTCCGCTGGTCCAGGATGGACAAATCTATTTTTCCACCGATACCAGCAGCCTGGTGGTTGTCAGTACGGATGGTGTTGTGCAGCGCAATCTGCCCATCGAAGGCAAACTGTACGCCAGGCCTGCATCGAACGGAGATATCCTCCTGCTTGCTCCCTCAGAAGCAGAATTCTTCCTGATCGCGCTCAATCAGAATGGAACCCAAATCTGGGGATATCCCCCGGCCAAATAAGAAGAGGAACTAAAACAGATCCTGGATTCTTACAACTAATAAACAGGAAAAAACTATGTGGGAAGCCTTTATTACCTTAATGATTACCGTAATGCTTTTTATCTATAATTTGATCGGCCAGAATTTCGGCTGGGCAATCATTATTTTCACCGTGCTGGTCCGGGTTGTCACCTATCCCCTGACCGCCAAACAGATGAAAAGCAGCAAAGCCATGCAGGAATTGCAAGGCACAAAAAAATGGATTGATATCCAGAAAAAATATAAGGATGACAAGGAAACATTGTCTAAAAAACAAATGGAGATCTACAAGGAGATGGGAATCAGCCCCTTTGGTTCCTGTCTGCCGTTATTGGTCCAGTTTCCAGTTATCATCGGACTCTACCAGGCAATCATCCGCACCCTGGCAGTGACACCAATCCAGCTGATTAATCTTTCCAAACATATCAGCGACGGCGCCAATTTGATTCCGATCAACAGTCATTTCTGGTGGATGGAACTCAGCGAACCGGAACGGCTGACCATGTTCGGAGTCGCTGTTCCGATACTTGCTATCCTGGTCGTTATAACATCATATATTCAGACCAAGATGGTCACCCCGCCCACGCAGGGAACCGCTGACGGTGGCGGTCAGGGCGCCCAGATGACCAAGGCAATGAGCCTTTATATGCCCTTCTTTATGGGATACCTGGCGCTAACATTTGCTTCCGGACTGGCTTTGTATTTTATCGCAACCAATGTCGCCACCATCGCTCAATACGTTCTAACTGGTCAAGCGGATTTTAAGAATATTCTGCCAAAACTTCCAGCGAGGTCATAACAGATAAGCTGTTAAACCTGAGATGGAACAATGGTACCAATGAGGTATTATGAAAAATAATCGCGCAACCCTCGAGGTTATTGCTCGAACTGTTGAAGAAGCAATCGAAAAGGGAATAAATGACTTAGGATTACCACGCAAAGCGGTAGAGATAACCGTACTGGATGAAGGTGGACAAGGAATTTTAGGGATTGGATCCCGCCAGGCGCGGGTCCGGATTTCCGTTCTCAATGATGATAAAGAAATGCAGCCAGAAGAAATCCCTTCCCAAATTCCAGCGTCCGAGATGGATTCAACCTTAAGACTTACAGAAGAAATTGTCTCAGAATTGCTTGAAAAAATGAATTTGACGGCTAAAGTTGTAGCAAAGTACGGTGAAGAAAGCGAAAATTTGCCGTTTCGACCTATCCTGGTTGATATCTCAGGAAATGATTTGAGCATTCTGATTGGCCGTCGGGCGAAAACATTAAATGCTTTGCAGTACATCACCCGGTTAATCCTGGGCAAGGAACTTGAACATGGAATCCCGCTCAGCATTGACGTGGAAGGATACCGGGAAAGGCGAGAGATGCAAGTCCGGCAGTTAGCCAGCCGGGTTGCAGAACAGGTAATGGACACAAACCGCGAGCAGGCGCTAGAACCCATGCCACCCAATGAACGCCGATTTGCCCACATTGAACTTCAGGATAATTCCTCGGTTTACACAGAAAGTGTCGGCAAGGAACCTTACCGGAAAGTCGTCATTCATCCCGCTGAGTAAACCTGGCAGGACAATTAACCTACTGGCATGGAATTAATCCCCGTGCCAGTTTTTTTTACTGGGTTTTCGCTTTCAGGTATAATTCCACCATGAACCTCCAACCGGGGAAGACAGCCGTTGATTATCTAATAGTCGGTCATATTACCCGGGATATCATAGAAGAGGGGTTTAGACTGGGAGGCACAGCAGCATACAGCGGGATACTCGCAAAAAGAATGGGTTTGGAGGTGGGGCTGGTTACCTCTTATAATGAGGAAACCCCGGTTGACCCGCTGAACAGGATTCAGATCATCAACCACTGGGCAAATAGGACAACAACCTTTAAAAACAACTATACTCCCTCCGGCAGAGAGCAATTCATTCTTGAGAGAGCCAAACCTTTAGGTTTGGACCAAATCCCGGCAGGATGGCGGTCTGCAAAAATTGTTCACCTGGGACCGGTTGCCCGGGAGATCAGCCTGGAAACCGGGTT
>CAZHHT010000095.1:0-12328 GCA_964532455.1 uncultured Anaerolineales bacterium | reverse complement strand
TTTATTCCAGCACTTGAATCATAGCAAGCGAAAAGGAATCCGTCAACGTTTGAATATAAATTATTTATACTTTTTTTATTTAATAAATTTATAATTAGGGTTAATTATCTTGGTTCCCTCAAATAGTATTCAATTATGCTATACTTTCAATTATGAAATCTACTATTGCTGTCGATATAGGAGCCTCACGGATGAGAGCTGGATCCTATACTACTAAAAGCATTGAATCAATTCAATACAATCAAATCCCTACCAGGTCTGAGGGAATGCCCATTGAAGACAGACTCGTCAATTTGATCGAGTCTGTTTGGCCTGAAGATTATAAAGTTATATCAATAGCGGCTGCTTGTCCTGGTCCCCTTGACCCAATAAATGGCATAGTAGTTGAACCCCCTAACATCCCTGAGTGGCGCTATTTTCCCCTTCAGGAATTTCTTCATTCAACTTTTAACCTTCCCGCGGCTATTAACAACGATGCAAATTTAGCCGCTTTCGGTGAGTGGTCATTTGGCGCAGGCCAAGGATATAGCAATTTAATATATCTCACAATCAGCACTGGAATTGGAGGCGGTTTCATCATTGATAATAAACTTTTAACCGGTAATTCGGGTTTCGCGGGGGAAGTTGGTCATATCTCTGTTATTCCTCAAGGCCCAGTCTGCTCCTGCGGTAAAAAAGGACACCTGGAAGCCATTGCATCTGGTCCATCTATTGTACGCTGGATAAAATCTCGCTTGGAAGACGAAAACCTTCTTGACCATTTTCCTCAAGGAGATCTTACAGCAAAACTTATCAGCGATGCAGCAGAATCAGGCAACGAACTTGCCATCGCTGCTTACGAACGTGCGGGCAAGTATATTGGCCTGGTAATCGCAGATCTGCTTCATATTTTCAATATTTCATTAGTAATAATTGGCGGCGGTGTATCTATGGCTGGTGATCTTCTTTTTAACCCTATTCGAAAATCTGTCGCCGAATCCGTTATCTCAGATGTATATCTCGACAATTTACAAATACTGCCTGCCGCACTTGGCGACGATTCCGGATTGCTGGGGGCCTTAGTTTTATCCCGGGATATTGCAGCGAATCAGTCTACTTAATTACTACCTTGTTATTTATTAGCTCCAGACCGGAAATTATCTTAGATGAAACCATCTCTTTTTAATTGGATTGAACCTAAGCCAATACCAAACGATATTGACTGTGAACTTTCCTCATTTTCCCCCGTTTTCCGCTCAATTTTATACCAGCGTGGCTTATTCACGGAAGAAGATGTTTTAACCTTCCTGTTACCAAAAGAGCCGGATTGGTACTCTACACAACAACTATTGCATATAGAAAATGCCTGTACATTAATTCAAGATTCTATCCAAAATCGCGAGCTTATCGTTATTTTTGGAGATTATGATGCTGATGGAATTACTAGCACGGCACTGTTATCATTGGCTCTTTTAGAAATTACTGATAAAGTAATCCCCTACATTCCCGACAGGCTAACTGAAGGTTATGGACTTAATAAACCAGCTTTGTCCTCTTTCTTTGAACAGGGAGTGAGATTAATCATTACAGTTGATAATGGCATCCGATCCGTAGAAGAGGTTGAATACGCTAACTTCTTAGGAATTAAGGTGATCATTACTGATCATCACACTCCGGAAAATCGCCTTCCCCCCGCAGGAGTAATCCTGAATCCCAAACTTCCATTCGACCCTTATCCTGATAAAAATCTAGCTGGAGTCGGAGTTGCCTACAAGTTAATATCTGCTCTTAGTAATCATTTTCCTGAAATTATTCCTGCAGACTACCTTGATTTAGTGGCAATTGGCTCAATTGCTGATGTTGTTCCTCTTGTTGGTGAAAATAGATATTTAGTGCGTAAGGGGCTTGCTGCTCTCAATCCATCCCACCGACAGGGTGTTTCCTCGCTACTCGGCGTATCAAATTTGATCTCAAATAAAATTCGCTCTTCTGATATCAGCTTCCAGATAGGTCCCCGCTTAAATGCATCTGGTCGATTAGGGTCTGCAGACACTCCTCTCAATCTTCTTCTTTCTTCTGATCCATCTAAATGCGGGAAATTGGCTCAGATTTTAGAAAACCATAATTTTAAAAGAAAGAAGCTCAGCAAAGATCTTGAGCGTCAGGTGGAAATTCTGGTTTCGGCGGACGACCCGCTCCCGTTTATGCTTGTTGCAATTGATCCCAATTTTCATCTTGGAGTTGCAGGAATTGCAGCAGGATCCTTAACAAGAAAATATTATTTGCCCTCAATCATTGGAAAGGCTGGTCCTGAACTGACAACTGCTTCATGCCGAAGCATCCCTGAATTTAATATCATCGCCGCCCTTGACCAATGTAAGGATATATTACTCCGTTACGGCGGTCATTCTCTTGCTGCCGGATTCACCATTTCCAATGACAATCTAACCGGTCTAACTGAGCGATTGATGGTTCTTGCAGAAAAACAACTTGCCGGTCTTGAGATCCAGCCATCCATTTCCATTGATGCTGAAGTATCACTTGACCATCTTGATCCCGACCTATACTCAGAACTTGAGAAACTTGAACCTACAGGTTGCCAGAATCCAGAAGCAACATTTCTTACTAAAAATCTAACTGCTTCCCAGATAAAAGCAGTTGGTCAGGATAAAACGCATCTCAAAATGAAAGTCACTGACGGAAACTATTCTCTAGATGCGATTGGATTCGGGCTCGGGTACCAGGTCGATCTCATACCCCCTAAATTTGATGTCGTTTACAGATTTGATTTAAATGAATTCCGAGGTATTAAAACATTTCAATTAAAGATCCTGGACTTCCGTCCTGTCTGATTTTTGTTTCAGTCAACAAATCTGTATTTAATTAGAGCCCAAATTGCTTCAAATGCATCCGTAAGTCCAATTTTCTTTCCATCTTTATAATCCCTTGGATTAAATGTAATTGGAACTTCAAATATTCGGTAATTTCGTTTTAGTATTTTTGCAGTAAATTCAGGTTCGAATTCAAATCGCTTTGCATGAAGAGGCATATCATTAACCACTTCCTTTCTAAATACCTTATACCCGGTCTCCATGTCAGTGAGTATGGTGTTATACAATATGTTTGTAAATAAAGTTAACAATTTATTAGCAACCATATGCCAGAACATAGCTACCCTCCGCGAAGCACCCAGAAACCTTGATCCATAGACAACATCGGCTGAACCTTCTTCAATCGGCTTAAGTAAGATGGGGTAATCGCGAGGATCATATTCAAGATCTGCATCCTGAATTAGCAGAACATCTCCAGTAGCAGCGTCTAGGCCACTGCGTACCGCCGCTCCTTTACCTTGGTTTTTATGATGTAGTCTTACAATAAATCCTTCTTTTCCTTCAAACTCTTTAACTATATCTATAGTTCCATCTATTGATCCGTCATCAATCAGAACAATTTCATCTGGTATCCCCGTTGCCGTAACCCTGGAAATAATCTCTTCAAGCGTATCCTTTTCGTTATAAATTGGGATAATTACAGATAGTTTCATGTTTACCTTTTTATGAATGATTGACAAAGCTTGCTTAAGGCATGCTATAATTTGGATGGTTAATTTTGGCTAATTATACTGTATTTATGATCCATTATCCGCGAATCGGAGTTACCCTATGAATCCTTCTAGTACCCAATTTGGCAATCAGGAATCAGAATTTCAACACACAGGCACAAAACCATTCGGACCAACTCCAATTACCCAGATTAGCGATACTGGATTATCCAGGCTCTGGCTGCAAGATTTAGCTTTAAAAATTCTCTATTTTCAGGGTTATCTTACCGGATATGAACTGGCTGGAAAAATTTGTTTACCCTACACCTCTTTGGTAGACAAAATTGCTGAATCGTTAAAGAGAGAGAAGTTCATCGAAGTGAAAGCTTCTACAATGGGTCTTGGTGAGGGTTCGTATCAATATGGTATTACTCAGGCAGGCATAAACCGTGCCCGTGAAGCCATGGATCGAAGCCAATACGCTGGACCCGCACCCGTCACCCTTGCTGATTACAACAATGCGATACGAAGACAAAGTCTGGGCAAGCTCAATGTTTCTCCTCGAGCCCTAAGATCGTACTTGTCAGATCTAATACTTTCTGAGGACATCATAAACCGAGTTGGGCCGGCAATAAACTCAGGCACATCTGTATTTATTTATGGTCCTCCTGGAAACGGCAAAACAAGTATAGCCAGGGCGATCGGCTCAATGCTCTTGCGCGAGAGTATGTATATCCCATATGCACTGTATATTGAAGGACAAGTCGTTAAATTGTACGATTCAGTAAACCATGAAATCATTCCTGAAAGAGAGGTAACCGAGTCTGGCACGGGTCAATTAAGAACAGGTATGCGCCGGGATCCGCGCTGGATCCGAATCAAAAGACCCTTCATTATTGTAGGCGGGGAATTGACCTTAACTGACTTGGACCTTGTCTTTAACCCTGTCACAAAGTTTTATGAGGCCCCCTTCCAGGTAAAGGCTGCTGGCGGATTATTGCTCGTAGATGACTTTGGCAGACAACAGGTACGTCCAACTGATTTGTTGAACCGCTGGATTATTCCTCTCGAAAATCAGATTGATTACCTAACTCTTCACACCGGACGTAAAGTGGAAGTTCCGTTTAATGAATTGATTGTCTTTTCAACCAATCTTCCACCAAAAGATCTCGTTGACGAAGCTTTTTTACGCCGGTTACGCCATAAAATCCGCATCGGCGACCCGTCCTTTGATGAATATAGATCCATTTTCATTTCCGTTGCTGAATCTACTAAAATTCCCTTTAATGAAGAAATTCTTGCCTATCTTATTAAAAATTGGTACATTAAACCTGGTCGAAATCTCAGGGGTTCACACCCTAAAGAAATCTGTAACCAGATCCTGGACATATCAAAATTCCTTGGCTGCAAACCTGAAATGACTCGCGAATTAATTGATCAGGCAGCCGATGCTTTTTTTGTGGATCTTTAAATCTTAGTTCTTCCCTGATTTGATGCTAGATTTACTTCCCAGGCCTGTAGTTATTGCTCACCGCGGTGCTAGTATGCATGCTCCGGAAAACACACTGTCCGCCTTTCAATTGGCACTAGCCCAAGACGCGGATTCTTTTGAATTTGATGTTCAGTTATCTTCAGATAAGTCTGTAATCGTAATCCATGACTCGACACTTGACAGAACCACAAATGGTTCAGGTTTAGTAAAGGATCATAGTCTAGTTGTCCTCAAAACACTAAATGCCGGCCAGGCCTATGGTCCGGCTTTTCCAGATGATAAGATACCAACTCTGGAGGAAGTATTTGATAAATTTAGAGCATCCACCCTTTATAACATTGAACTTAAAAATTCGATGACACCTTTTGATGACCTGCCAGCCATTGTAGCCTCCATTATTAAGAATAGCGGACTCTTAGACCAAGTACTCGTATCGTCTTTTAATCCAGTAGCCTTACACAAAATTGAAAAGCTTTTACCAGATGTAAAAAAGGGTTTGCTGCTGCACGGCTCCCTATCAGTTGAGTTATTCAGTTATGTTTCATTATATCCTTTTGAGTATCAAACTGCCCACTTATCTTTTTCAGCTCTCAATTTCAGGAGGATTAAATCGTTCCAATCAAAGGGAAAGTTAGTCTTTTCCTACACACTAAACCATCCCCGAGATATTCAGTCTGCCCTTGATCTCGGAATCGATGGTTTTTTTACGGATGACCCGGCACTTGCCAGACAGACCTTACTTGAATATGCCCTTAAATCATGAAAACAAACCATCATAAAATACCTAATTTATTTTCTGTAACAAAAACCCGTTTTTTATGAATATACGCAAATTTCTTCATCATAGCTTATTTTCCATCCTTCTATTGAGTATTTTTTTCGTCTCAGTATCCCCTCTGGGATTTTCATATGCAGCTAGCTCCTGGGAGACTTCTCTCAGCAAAGCAGAAACTCAATTGGCATCCCTTACGCCCGCAGAAAAAGTAGGTCAGCTTTTCTTAATTACGTTTAATGGAAATGACACCAGCGCTGCATCTCCTATTTACGACTTGATCGTAGATTATCATATTGGAGGTGTCATCTTGGACCGCGACAATGATAATTTCTTAAACCCAGATCAGATGCCGAAGGATTGTTGGGATCTGGTTAATAACCTGCAACTTGTAGAATATGATGATTCTCGGCGGTCTATTCAGGACACACTTCCACCTGAAAATAGATCTCCAGCATACATTCCATTGTTTGTTGGCCTTTCTCAAGAAGGAAATCTATCCGATTACTCAGAAATTCTCTTTGGCTTAAGCCCTATTCCCAGTCAAATGTCCCTGGGCGCAACCTGGGATGCGGACCTCTCGGAACTCGTTGGTGAGCAAATCGGAAGAGAGCTCTCATCCTTGGGCATCAATATGCTTTTTGGTCCCTCGCTGGATGTTATTTCTGATCCGTCCCCGGGGCAGAGTGATTTAGGCGTACGATCCTTTGGAGGAGACCCTTACTGGGTTGGTAAATTGGGTCAGGCCTACATACGCGGATTACATAAAGGCAGCCTGAATAACCTTGCCGTTGTCGGAAAATATTTCCCAGGACTAGGTAGCTCAGACCGACTACCAGAAGAAGAAGTTGCAACTGTTAGGAAATCCCTTGAACAGCTAAAACAAATAGACTTAGCCCCCTTCTTTTCTGTTACGGGCTATGCGACTTCTCCGGAATCTGCCGTTGACGCCCTGCTCAATTCCCACATTCGTTATCAGGGTTTGCAGGGAAATATACGTTCAACTACGCGACCAATCAGTCTAGACCCGCAGGCATTTGACCTGCTGATGAGCCTGGAGCCATTTGGATCCTGGCGGGAATCAGGCGGGTTGATCATCAGCGACAATCTTGGCAGTCAAGCTTTACAAAATTTATATGATCCTTCAGGTGAATCTTTTAACATTAGGCGAGTAGCTGTGGATGCTTTTATCGCCGGTAATGATATTTTATATCTTGGGAACTTTGGCGATGACAATAAACCAATTCTCAATTATGAAATAAGTACTACATTAGAATTTTTTGCTCAGAAATACACCGAGGATCAAGACTTTGCAGATAGAGTTGACGAATCTGTTCTTAGAATTCTTTCCTTAAAATATGCGATTTACTCAAGTTTTAATATTTCTACTGTTCTGACTTCTCAAAACAACCTATCTGACATTGGCAAAGGCAACGCAGCAGAAATCGTCGCCAGACAAAGCGCGACATTAATAAACCCAAGCATCACTGAATTGACTACCGTCCTTCAGAATCCTCCCACATCTTCTGAGCGAGTATTAATTCTTTCTGACACTGAATATGCTACTATCTGCGGAGATTGTCCTGAAACTCCTACCCTGGGAACAAAATCTCTTGAAGACGCAATTATCAAACTTTATGGTCCTTTTTCTGGCCGCCAGCTCGTGCGGGCTAACATCACTTCCTATTCTTTTAAAGAATTGACCACTCTGCTCGATTTTCCCTCTGAAGTGGAAGAGATGGTTATTGATCTTTACAATGCTGATTGGATCATCGTAACAACACTTGGTATTCACGAAGAACGACCATACTCCCTTGCCCTCACAAGACTCCTGTCCGAACGCCAAGACCTGCTTCGAGACAAAATTTTGGTTGTCTTTGCACTTGGTGCTCCATATTATTTAGATGCTACAAACATCTCCAAGATCACCGCCTTTTTTGGTTTATATACCAAGCTGCCGTCTTCGATAGACGTTGCCGCAAGGATTCTATTTAATGAATTCCCATCTATTCCTGGAAATCTTCCGGTCTCTGTGCCAGGCATTAACTACGATTTGATATCAGCAACTTCTCCTGACCAAACCAGAATTTTTCCTCTTTATGTCGGAGATAAACCTGAACTAACAACAACACAAGAACCATCCCTCGCGACTCCTGCGGCTCAAGTTTTCCATGTGGGAGATCTCATCGAATTTCATGCTGGAATTATCCTTGACCATAATGGCAACCCTGTACCGGATGGGACTCCATTAACTTTTATCATCACTTCCCAAGGCGAATCGATATCCCTTCCCCAAGTTACTACAACCGAAGGGTCAGCATCAATCAGCTATCTGGTTCAAAACGGCAACAACATTATTATCCACGCCGAAAGCTCCCTTGCCAAATCTCAATCAATTGAGATTAATATTCTCGGGGATAACACCAATAACGCAACAGACGTTACTCCAAATGTAACAACAGATGATGTAATTCAGGATTCCACACAAACCCCCACTGAACCCCTGCTTGTAACTGATGAGCCTTCGCAACCTGACGCACCCATAAACAACACATCTTCCTGGCAATTATGGATAATATCTTTGGTAATAATCGTCACAATTTCCCTGATTGCCTATCAAGCAGGCGCAATGCTTGGTATCGTTCGCTGGGGAATAAAATGGGGCTTTTCTGCTTTTATCTCAGGATTGTTTGTATATAACTATTTAATGTTAGATTTACCTGGTGCCTATTTTATATTGCCAAACAATACTTCCACCCTCGGCACTGGACTATCTGTATTTGTCGGATCCCTGACAGGGTGGCTGCTTGCTTACCTTTATCACCGGTTCTATTCTTCTTGAAAATCATTTCATTAATGTTGTAAAGATACTTATCACCAACAGGAGTATTGCCATCCAGGCGAGCACCTGTTCTTCTGAAACCTTTATGAAATCCCCCAGACTTGGTGCTGGCAGCGCGGCATTTGGTTTTTGCCTGGGATTCCAATCCCCCAGAAGCGCTTCTTTGAACTCGTTTACGCTCTGAATCCGCTCATCAGGATGAACCTTCATCGCCAGTCTTATTGCCCTTTCAGTTCTTGGGCTTATATTTTTATTAAATTCCCTGATTGGCAATTCGCTTGTTGGTTCAAGGAATCTTTGCCTTGCCTCAAAAGGAGCCTTATTTGTTAAGAGATGATAAAGAGTTGCTCCTAAAGAATAGACATCACTTCTCGGATCTGTATGTCCCGTATCTCCTCCGTACTGCTCAAGTGGAGTATAGTATGCCGAGCCGTGTCCTTGAACTACAGTTATTGTCTTCTCTCCTGAGATTAAAATCTTAACCAACCCAAAATCAACTAACTTAATAATACCGTTTGGTGTAAGTTTTATATTACTTGGTTTAATATCGCGGTGAAGAATGATTGGAGATTGATTATGTAAGTAAATAAGTGCATCTGAAATTTGGCTTGCCCAGTTTAATACAATGCGCTCTGTTAAATAAACTCCCTTTTTCTTTTCTTCAAGCATCAGTTCCCTGAGGTTTTTCCCCGGAACATAATCCATCACCAGATAATCTCTATCTTCGTCAGAAAAGAAATCAGAAACTTTTGGCAGGTTAGGATGATCAAGTCTAGCCAGTACAGTCGCTTCTCTTTTAAACTGTTCCCGGGTCTGTTTTATTACATCGTCAGGCAAGTTTAGATCATAATAAACTGCTTTTAACGCACACAGTCTGCCCGATAAGCGAAGATCTTCTGCAAGGTAGACGCAGCCCATTCCACCCTGTCCAATAATTTCTTTGATTTTATAACGTTGTTTTACAGTCTCGTTCTTATTGTGATTGTTATCCATTTTATATGGGGAAATTTTTTATTTCGCTTCTTTAACAATTGAATTATAATCGAATTGAAGTTCCCTAATTATAATTGATGCAAAACCATGATGACTGATCTTATCCAATCTCAACCCGTTCTTGTAGGACAAGGTGGTTCGTTAAACGGTTATCGCTGGTCTATTGCCGGTGAAATAACCATTGGACGCACAGGTGCCTGTGAAATAATGATCCCCAACCAACAGGTTTCCAGAAAACACGCTCGCATTTTTATTTCTCCAGATGGCCCTGCCCTTGAGGATTTAAGCAGTAAAAACGGCACTTTTCATAATGGAAAACCAGTAGCAAAAATAACAATCCTGGAGGACGGTGATATTATCCAAATCGCTCTTGCGCAAGAATTTGTTTTTCTCGGCCAAGATGCAACAGTACCTCTTGCACCCGATGATTTTGAATCCTCAGTCATCTCCTATTTCAGGCGAATCCGTCTTGAAAAATCCTCTCATAGAACCTGGATTTTGAACCGCGAGCTGAATCCTTCCCTTTCACTATTGCAATTTAAATTATTGGTCCTCCTGATAGAGTCCACCGGTAGGGTTATATCCAGGTCAGAAGTTATTAATTCCGTTTGGGGCTCTCAGGAATCTGTCGGAGTTACTAACCAGGCACTCGATGCCCTGGTCAGACGTTTGAGGGAACGAATTTCTGAACTTGACGGTCAGTACAATTATATAATCACAATCAGAGGTCAGGGCTACCGCTTGGATAATCCACCAATAAGCTCCGGGGGATCCGCCGACTAACATTATTGCTTCCTCGATAAAAGATGTACGCTATAGTTGCAAATGCTAGTTTTTTTTCTCGCCAAATTTTATCTTCATTGATCTGCGCAGCAAAGCGCTATAAACGGTCTTAAGCCGCTTTAATGTATCTTCCATCTCGTCTCGTCTTTCGCCTTCAGCAGCATTAATTTGCTCTTCGTAATTGCTGATTATTGATGTCATGTAATCAATTAATTGGGGCCCAATTTGATCTTTCATCTCCTCAATAAGTTTCTCTAATTCATTCTTACCATCAGCCGCAGATAACAATTGGTCAACCATTTTTAATTCTGGCGGTGTCGTAAGTTCTTGAATTTTATGCAGTAAATTATCCAGCTTGTCCTTGCGCTCTGTTAGATTTTCCTTTATTGCCAACTCCAGCTCTGAAGATAGGACCTGAATAAATAACTGATCAATTTGATCAATATTCTTTATCAACGCTTCTTCAAGGGATACCCCGTCAATAATAGTATTGATTATTTCTTTTATTGCATTCATTCTTTCTTGCACTTTTTGATCAATTTCCTGCGTCAACTTTAGCATTAAATTCCGTTTTTCAACCAAATCCCTTCTTTCTTCTTCTTCTGAATTTTCGATCTTTTCCGTAAACATCTGAAAAAATTCATAATCCATCGCGGGTCTCGTTAAACTTGTCAATGCCCTCACTCTTTCACTCGTCGGTGCGCTAATAATCAACTCCAGCAGTGACGATCGGGTTAGATTTTTTCCCAACGCTTCCAGGGATTTGCTAGCTGCTTGAATTTCCTGCGTCTCGGCTAAGATCTCTTTGCCAATGTCAGTTTCAGCCATAAGTATTTCCTGGATTGATTTAATTTTTTCTATCGCCTTTTCGTCCTTGCTTGCAATAATTCTCTGAGCTATATCGGCGAACAGCGCAAAGAATTCTCTGTCAATTCGATCGTTATTGTTTTTAATTGTCTCTGTTAGAACATTTCCCTCCTGAACAAATAGTTCTTCCATAAATTTCACTTTTTCCTGCTGGCTTTCTATCATCTCTTCTGTAATGCCATCTTCCAAAAGTATGCTCTTTATCATACTGTTCATTGTCAACATGGCTTTTGGCTGAAATAAATATCCTTTTCGTTCTTTTTGTTCAAGGCTGTCAATTATTTTTTTCAGCAATGGGGCTAATGCCCTCTCTTTTTCTTCCATAGTTTTACTAAAATCTGGTGGTAAGAATGTAAAAAGAAGCTCTTTTTCAGCGTCATGATAAACTATAGGCACCGGCAGTTGTCCTTGAAATCCACATGCCTGACATTGCACAAAGTTCAATCCGCCAGATAAAAATAACTCTTTCTGTTGGGGATTTCTTCCTCCGTCTATCACCTGCTGGATTTCAGCGACCATGGGTTGTTGACAATTCGGACAATTCGTTTTAATTTTAGGCATAATAACTTTACCTTTTTTGTTTTGAATTTTTATTTATCTTCTATTAAATGTTCCTTGAGGAGAGAAAAACATACACGCGATCCTGAATCAGGTCTCGTTTCAACCCACATTCGTCCATTGTGCGCTTCGATTATTGCTCTGCTTAAATACAGGCCCAATCCTGCTCCTTGAGTGTTCTTTGCTGCTTCATCAGCCCTGTAAAACCTATCAAATATATGGTGAACATCTTCCTGCGATATACCCGTTCCCTGATCCTGGATACAGACAATGATTTGCTCCGCCCTGATTTGTCCGCTGATCAAAATTTCTCCGCCTTCAGGGGAATACTTTATTGAATTGGAAAGTAAATTAAAAAATACTTGTTCTAACCTTTTTTTATCACCAACAATAACTGGAAATCCTTCTGGAAACTCAACGTTTATTTTATGACGATCGGTTTGGGTTTGGAATCTTTCAGCCATGTCCGCTGCCATCTGATTAATTTTAATTTCCGCTAGA
>CAZHHT010000094.1:0-12345 GCA_964532455.1 uncultured Anaerolineales bacterium | reverse complement strand
AATCTGCCTCCGGAAGTTTCCGGCGAAATATTACGCGGCGGTGCTGAAAAAGCGAAAGAAGCCGGCGTGGTTATAGCAGGCGGTCACACAATCCAGGATCAGGAACCGAAATACGGTCTGATATGTTTGGGATTTGCTCATCCGGATCTGATCATGACCAAATCCGCTGCCAATCCTGGGGACGCGCTGGTTATCACCAAGCCGCTGGGGTTTGGTACGACGACTACCGCCATCAAGAATCAAAAAGCCAAGCCCGAACATATCCGGGAAGTAGTGATCTGGATGAAACGGCTCAATCAAAAAGCGTCCGAATTAGCGCAGACCGTCGGCGTAAAAGCTGCCACTGACATTACCGGATACAGCTTGCTCGGGCATGCCTGGGAAATAGCAGAGCAATCCAAGGTTGGGTTAAATATCTACTGGGACATGCTCCCTTTTATCAGCTCAGCCAAAGAATATGCCAATCTGTACAGTTTCCCCGGCGGGGCTTTTGACAATAAGTTATTTTTTGGTGAACACATCCAATTTCCCAAATCCATGGCTGAAGAAGAAATCATGCTGCTGTTTGATCCGCAAACTAACGGCGGTCTGTTGTTTTCTGTTGATTGCAATCAACTGGACAGCCTGATCAGTAAAGCCGAAAAGATGGACCAGCCAATCTGGGTCATTGGCGAAGTTGTTGAAGGGGACGAGATTATTGTAAAATAAAGGCAATCGACATCCTGAAAAGCACGGGGGCTGCCTAAATCAGACAGCCTCTTTTTATTTACATTAATCTGTCTCCATCTTTCCCGGTTCCGATTCTGGAATTCCCTAATCCCCAGCATAATCCGGGCAGAAGGGTTTTACTCTGTCTTCCAGGTATAAACGCTGAAGCTCAACAAGCTGCCGCAGATGCCTGAGATCATGGATCACCCAGGAGACGAACATATCTCCGGCTTTAATATCACCGAAAGGCGCTTCATAAACCATATCCCAGTCTGGATTTTCTACCGAATCCAGCCACCCCAGGTTTGCATTACGATGAGTCATATACCGCGTCAGGGATTCAAACAAATCCTGTTCATTATATTGACCCTCAATAACCCAAGCCTCGGGGTCGATCGGCGTCCAGGGATTTTCGGATTTTTCCAGGATTATTTTCAGCCTGACGGGAAAGTCCAATTCCTCTTCATCAGCCAGGTGATTAACAACTTCCAGGATCGACCAGGTTTCGGGATCCGGTTTCCAACGAGCTTGTTCTTCTGGTATACCCCGGGCCAGGGCAGCAATCCGATCCCGGTTAATCGCCAACTGCCGCTTATAATAGGCTGCATCCATGTTCCCTCCTGGATTCACTGCCTGAAAAGGGATCTCTTCCCTGACAGAATCGGGAAAATTACTTAACAGGCCATTTTAATGTATTTCCATTATACAGGAAATTCTCCCCTGCCCAACGCGGCGTCCACGGCGGCCAGGGCATGGATTTCCATGGTATCAAAAACAGGGACCTGTACATCTTCCTGCTTCACAAGCAAACCGATCTCAGTACATCCCAAGACAATACCCTGAGCTCCCCCAGCTACCAAGGTATCAATCACCTCCCGGTATATCCCCCGGGAACTGTCTGTGATTATTCCCTGCACAAGTTCATCATAGATCACCCGATGAACCTGATCTCTTTTTTCCCTGTCCGGAACCAACACTTTTAGCTGATGAAGTTCTTCCAAACGCCCCCGGTAAAATTCTTTTTCCATTGTGAATCGGGTCCCCAACAATCCAACGATATCCAATTTCCGCTGTTTGACGGCCTGAGCAGTCGCGTCTGCAATATGCAGGAGGGGAATATTGATGCCGACCTGAACCTCTTCCGCCATTAAATGCATAGTATTGGTGCATATCAAGACAAAATCAGCGCCACCTTTTTCGACCAACTGCGCCGTTTCCACCATAATTCGGGTTGCCTCGTCCCAGTCTCCCCGGTTTTGCAGCTCCTCGATCTCAGAAAAATCAAGAGATACCATAACGCTTTTTGCTGAGTGGACTCCCCCCAATTCCTTTTGAATAACCTGATTGATAATCCGGTAATATTCAATGGACGATTCCCAGCTCATTCCTCCAATTAATCCAATGGTTTTCATCCTACTGCTCCTTGTGAATATTCAATTAAATATGTTGCTCTCTTTTGTACTTAAACCAAGCAGCCGAAATCATTTAAATTCGAAAGTGTCTACGTCATTAACCGCTTGATATCCTATCTGTTGATAAATATGGTTTGAAGTTGGATTCAATAAATCCGTGAATAGAAAGCAAAATCGGAATCCCATATCCAGCAAATGCTGACTTAACTCTGCAACACAAGCGCTGACATAACCTTTTCTGCGCAGCGATGGGGGTGTGTAAACAGCGCCGATACGGATTCCGTTTGTCGTGGGACCAGCATAGCCAGCCATTGAAACAGGGTTGCCCTCGTCCTCCCAAATCATCATCCCGCGCAGGAGTTGATCAGCCTTTAAATATCTCCCAACCTGGTCACTTATCCGTTCTGGATCAGGTTTTTCCACTAAAGATTCCCGGTGAAAATTTGCATACCAATCCAGCAGCAAAGATGTGTCCGTTTCATTTGCGGTACGCATCGAACCTGGAACGCCGCAAACCGGGGAAACCCGGACCAATTTATAAATGCGCATGGCCATTCTTAAAATCCGCTGTCCTCCGGCAGCCGCTTGCCAGGTATCAGCAAATTGAGAAACCAGGTTTTTGCTGCCTGTCATACCCGTCAAGTTGTCCCCCAGTTCCTTCACTAGATCTTCGATCACCAGCGAAACAACTTCCTCATCCAGTGGTATTTCTTCAAAGGAAATTAACACTGGGTAGGGAGGTGTGCACATCACCACCAGTTTTGTCTCTCCCTGATCTTCCACCTGGGCAAGGTAAGGAGTTTGGTCCCAGTATATTCCCGCGATCAAACTGGACAGGATGCCGAGAGATAATTTGTTTTCTGCCTCATGTTTCAGGAGATATTCCCTTACAACAGACTGAAATATGTCTGGGTCGGAAAATTTAAGTATCTTCATGGAATTCTTTCAATTCCTGTATCCAAATCTACAAGGACTGGGTTTTTAAATAATCATACCATCGGCGCAGGAGTTATCTTCCTTAGGATAGGTTTTAGAACGCCTCCATCTGGATGTTGTTTCCAGATGTATAATTATTATGTCCCAGATGATAAAAGGAGAAAACATGAAATACAAATTTCCATCGGATGAGTGGGTCAAAAGGCTGCGTGAGTTATTAAACGAGAGCGACTCTTACCAACGCTCTGCAAAAGACTGGGAAGGTGATTTTATTTTTGTCGTTGAACCGGATGAGGCATATCCGCATACTTCATATTTACACCTGGAACTTTTCCACGGCTCAAGCCCTGGGGCTGCCCTGGTGAAGGAAGATGAGCTTCCAGAAACAGAATACTCACTAAATGCACCCTTCAGTACCTGGCGAAGAGTTATTGAAGGTAAACTCGATCCCATCCAGGGAATGATGACCCGCCAATTAAAGCTGAAGGGTGATTTAATGAAGATCATGCGGTATCCAAAAGCAGCCCAGGAAATCGTTTCCTGCTGCGCAAAAGTCCCAACAGAATGGTAGAAGTCTTTGCACTCAACTTCGATTTTTAAGGAGGCCCATAATGTGGCATTTTGTTTCCCCAAATATTGTTTTTGGTGAAGACGCGTTACACTCCCTGGAGGAGTTAACCGGGAAAAGAGCCCTGATCGTTACCGATAAAAACCTGGTTCAGATAGGGTTAGCCGAACGGGTAACCTCTTATCTGATAAAAGCGGGGTTTGATATCCAGATATTTGATAAAGTTGAACCCGATCCAACCACCCAAACCGTAATTAAGGGGGCCGCAGCAGCCAGTGAATTTAAACCCGATTGGATCGTTGGTTTGGGAGGTGGCTCACCTCTTGATGTTGCCAAGGCCACCTGGGTGCTGTACGAAAGACCAGATCTGCAGCCGGCTGATATTAATCCCTTTATTAAGCTCGGACTCAGGGAAAAATCTCGCTTGATTACCATCCCAACAACAAGCGGAACAGGTGCTGAAGTCACCTGGGGAATCGTGTTAACGGACGCGGAAAATCAGCGCAAAATGGGCTTGGGAAACCGAGAAAATGTAGCTGATATCGCAGTGGTAGATCCTGATATGGCTGCAGGTATGCCACCTCAACTCACCGCAGACACCGGAATGGACGCATTAACCCATGCGATAGAAGGCTTTATATGCACCTGGCGTACAGATATTACAGACGGATTATGCCTTAATGCTGCCCAGGACATTCTTCAATATCTCCCGCAGGCATACGAGGCCTCCCAATCAGAGAATCCTGATCAAGATCATTACAAAATAGCACGTGAAAAGATGCATAATGCTGCCACCTCCGCAGGACTGGGCTTTGGCAACGCCATGGCATCCATAGCTCATGCCATGGGGCATACCCTGGGTTCAATATTTCACTTGCCTCATGGTCGAGCCGTGGGTTTATTTCTACCCTACACAATAGAATTCACCGCCCAGTACGCTCCTCAAAGGATAAATGAATTAACCGCGGTGCTGGACATCCAAACACCAAAAGGGAAAGCCGGGCAGGCCCTCACTAGCCATATTCGGGAACTCTCCCGGTCGGTTGGGCTGCCTGGAAATATCGCGGATACCGGAATCGACGAGGGTGAATTTAATTCCCAGCTGGACAAATTGGTGGATGATGCCTTTAACGACACTCAGATGATCACTGCTGCCCGGGCACCCTCTTTCCAGGAATTGGAACTGCTCTTTAGGGCTACCTATCACGGACAACCAGTTGATTTTTAGTACCCCTGCATCTTGCTGTATTAACAAAAATCCATCCATAAATAGCTTGCGAGTGGAACTATGAAAAAATACCTACATATTGATCTTACAACTGGTTTAATTGAGAAGAATAGTATTGACCCTGCTCTAGCCAGAGATTTTATTGGCGGAAGCGGTCTCACTGCGCGGCTACTCTATGACCGGATTGATCAGAATACGGATCCCCTGGGCCCAGAAAATCCCCTGCTGTTTATGACTGGTCCGCTGGTAGGAACCAGCATGCCTTCAGCAGGAAGATGTACAATTAGCGCCCTATCCCCTTTAACAGGATACTGGGGAGAGTCCAATACCGGCGGTTTTATTGGACCAGAACTGCGTTTTGCCGGATATGACGGAATGCTGATCACAGGACGATCAGAAAAACCTTGCTGGATCTCGGTGATTGATGGTGAGGCTAAGCTGCATGACGCAAATCAACTCTGGGGACAGGATACCTATCAGACCCAGGAAACCATCCGGAAAACATTGTCTGAACCGAAGGCTCGGGTAGCCTGCATTGGAGCAGCCGGAGAACAGCTGGTCAAAATGGCCGCTGTGATCAACGATCACGGAAGAGCCGCTGGGCGAACAGGTATGGGGGCAGTTATGGGATCTAAGAATCTCAAAGCGATTGCCTTCCGCGGTAGTGGAAAAGTGCCCTTGGTCAATCCGGAAGCGTTTAAAAAAGCTGTAACTGATATTCTAGAGTCATTAAAAGAGGATCTCTCGGTTCAAGCGCTGAGGATGGCCGGCACAGCGGGTTATGTGGACATGGCGTTGATGTTCGGTGATATGCCGACCCGCTACTATCAACAGGGCGAGTGGGAAGAAGGAAGCAACCTCTCTGGTGTACTGATGGCTGAAAAGCACCTGACACGGAACACAGCCTGCTACCGCTGCCCGATTGTCTGCGGACGGGAAACCCAGACAGTAAAATACCGGGTTGACGCTGTGGATGGCCCGGAGTATGAAACAATTGCTTCATTCGGCTCTCTCCTCTTGGTAGATGATTTGGAAGGCGTAATATACGCTGGTCACCTCTGCAACATTTATGGATTGGATACCATCAGCACCGGGTCAACCATTGCGCTAGCATGTGAGCTGTTTGATAAAGGAATCCTCACTAAGAAGCACACCGGTGGATTGGAAATTCAATTCGGCGATGTGGAGATGACTCATCAATTGATCAAATTAACCGCTCACCGGGAAGGGTTTGGTGACCTGCTGGCCGAAGGCAGCGCAGCGCTGGCTGCCCAATTCGGTGTCCCGGAGATGTCTGCCACTGTCAGGAATCTAGAAATACCCATGCATGATCCCAGAGCATTCAGCGGCATGGCTCCCATTTATGCCCTCTCACCTCGGGGTGCCTGTCATATGCAGGGAGACATTTATTTAGTGGACACAGGACAGGGTCCTCCCACTGAACTGGGTATCCATCCCGGCGATCGCTTTGATAATTCAGTAGATAAGGGCCGCACTGCCGCCCGCGTACAGGCCTGGCGCAGCATTTATAACGCGCTTACAGTTTGTCAATTTATGAATCCCGGAGCAAGTCGGCTCCTGGCAGGGTTAAACGCAGCCACCGGCTGGGATTATTCACTGGAAGAGCTGATGAAAGCTGGAAAAAGAATCTTCACCCTAAAAAGAATGTTCAATATCAAACTTGGATCCACACAGGCCGATGATCGTCTGCCGGGTTTCATGTTAACCTCCCTCAAAGATGGGGGGTCTCTGGGTTTTGTTCCAGAGCTGCAACCGCTGCTAACAGGTGCATACAAAGAACACGGTTGGGATCCCGAAACCGGGATGCCTACCCAAGAAACGCTTGAGGAATTTGGGCTGGAGTTCACTATCAATTAATTAAGACTCTCCGCCAAAATCAGTAATTACTCCCCTGTTTGTAAAATAACAACCATTCGCCCGAATGGTATATAGTCGCAATTCTTATGCTATAATTCCCTTTCTGTCATAGATAGCGGAGATCGTATGTTTAACCGCCTGCGGAATATTTATCATGATTTCCCACAGAAATTCTGGGTTGTTGTAGGCGCCTCCTTCATTGACCGCATTGGCGGCACGCTGCTTTTCCCGTTCTTTTCCCTTTACATCACACAGAAGTTTAATGTCGGGATGACCCAGGCCGGGATTGTACTGGGGACTTTTTCGGCCTTTGGATTAATCGGATCCATGATCGGGGGCGCGCTGACCGATAAATTCGGACGCAAGAATCTGATCCTTTTTGGATTGATTTTTAGCGCATTAAGCACCCTTTCATTGGGACTGGTTAATGAATTTGCTGTTCTCATACCTCTGGCAGTAGTTATCGGCCTGCTCTCAAATATTGCCGGACCCGCCCATCAAGCCATGGTGGCAGATTTATTGCCCGAGGACAAACGCCAGGAAGGTTTTGGAATCCTCCGTGTGGTAGCCAATATGTCCTGGATTATTGGTCCTACCATAGGCGGTTTTATCGCCAACCATAGTTACTTTATGCTTTTTTGTGCTTGATGCAGTAATCAGCTGTATTGTGGCTGTGATTATCTTCACTTCCATTCCGGAAACTAAACCAGAAACAACCGAAGAACCGGAAAGCATGCTGAAGACTTTTGCCGGGTATGGCATCGTGCTGCGGGATTATGCTTATGTGGCATTTCTGGTCGTATCGATGTTGATGGGTATTGTCTACCAGCAAATGTACAACACGCTCTCGGTTTATCTGCGAGACAACCACGGTATTGAGCCCCAAGGATATGGGTTTTTACTGACTGTCAGCGCGATTATCGTGATTCTGTTCCAATTTCAGACCACCCGGGTTATTAAAAAGTATCCCACTTTTATCATGATGGCTTTGGGCACATTCTTCTACATGATTGGGTTCGGTATGTTCGGATTTGTAACCGTTTACTGGCTGTTTGCTGCTGCCATTGTGATTATCACCATCGGGGAGATGGTCATCATGCCCACGGCTTCTGCTTTGGCAACCAACTTCGCGCCGGAGGATATGAGAGGGCGTTACATGGCGATATTTGGCCTTTCCTGGGCACTGCCGGCAACAGTTGGTCCCAGTGCGGCTGGATTAATTCTAGATAATTTTAATCCCAACCTGCTCTGGTACATAGGCGCTGGACTTTGCGCGCTATCTGTATTGGGTTTTTTTATCCTGCACTTGCGGCTTGGTAAGAGAGACCGGTTTAATCCCCCTGAGCCGGAGGGCGAACCGCTGCCCACTTCTTAAGCGATACGATGGGGCTGTCTGAAAAGTCCAAATTTCTCAAAAGACCCCCCACTATGAGATGAATATTTGATCAATTATGAGGATTTTTCCCCACCACTCGCCTTACTTTTGGGACAGCCCCATCGTTTGTATTAAAGCAAACGGTTTCTTTAGTCTTTATCGAACAACAACCATTTTCCGAAGAAATATTGATTATTTGCCTTCTTCCCACCACTGTCCCACTAAATATACCACTGAAGAGTCATTGGCATAACGCGCACAATGGATTAGGAATTCAGGAGGGAACCTTTCAGGGGTCCGCAATTTAACTTCTGACCCATCACTATTCATCGTGTAAAGATCATACACTCCTCCCTCCTCAATCGCTGCCACGATAAACAGGATTTCATTCCCCGCTGGAGACCAGCTTGTAAGACCCTGTGAGTAACCAGTCTTGGTGAGATTCAACAGCTCTGAACCATCAAGATTGACCTGGAAAATGTCATAATTTCCGTGAGTTGACTCGCCCCCTATCATTCTTGAGAATATAATTTTTGTCCCGTCAGGATTCAAGCGGGGGTCGTAATCCCCAAAAGGCAAGTTCTCTTGGCTCCATTCTCCTACCCGCGGCGGATTTGTTAAGGGTCGGGGGTTCTTGCCATCAGAATCCATGATCCAAATCCGGTCTTGGTTTGTGAATACAATCTGATCGCCCCTCCAATCGATATCTGCATCATGGTGGGAAGAATCATACAACAGTCTTTGATTGGATCCATCAACATCCATCAGGTAGATATCTAAAGATGATTCCCTCCAGGACAGAAAAGCAATCTCGGAGCCATTCGGAGACCAGACTGGATAGAGATCCCACATGGAATTCTCTGTTAACTTCTCCAAGGTCTTATCAACTATTGAAAAAGTATGTATCTCGGTATATTCGTAACTGTCCCCACTAATTTTTTGGGAAAAAACCAGGTTTGTCCCGGAGGAGTCCAGGTTGAGACCAGATATCTCAGTCTGGGTACCATACAATAACCTTATCTCTTCTGTTTCAAGATCCAGCTGGTAGATTCCCCAGGTTTCACCTGAAGAGGTCAAAACCTCCGGATTAGAAACTGCTGCTCTGGAAGAACAACTGGTGATTATGATCGGCAATAAGATGCCAATGCCATAACGAAAAAGGAGGGGAGGGAATAATTTATTATTCATTTTTATTGATTGGATTTCATCTTCCAAAAGAGCGAGAAAAACAACTTCTCTTGAGCATAGGCGTCTCTTTGCTCTTTGTCAATAATTTTTTACTCCGGCAACTTTTTTCAATGATTATCGTATATACTTTTGGAAGAATACAAAGGAGAGTTTCGTGAATAGACAGGGTGGCTGCCTTACTGGTTTGTTTAAACTTCTGATGCTGGATGTGGTATTTGATTGGCTTCAGGATCGTTTTGGTTTTGGCCGGGGAGTATCCTGCACCGGCTGCGGTTGTGGTTTTATCTTGCTGATCCTGTTTGTCGCCCTCAGCTGCCAGGTCATCTTTGGCACCAACTGGCTGCAACTAGGATTTTAGAATTACCACCAGGTAGTACGGTTTGGAAAACGTTTCCCGTGCAGGAAACGTTTTCCTATTTAATCCCCTGCATGGATGATAAGTTTTTCGCCCGCACTGATCGCCTGGGTTTCCGGGAAGTATACCTCCCAACCCCGGGCTGGCAGAACCTGATATTCTCCGGGATGGGTAAGGGAGATGCTGTAAGTTAATTGATAGGTACCGGCAGGTAAGTAATTAACTGACCAGGTGACCCTGTCATCAAAAACAGTGGGGGGGTTAAAATACCACCATCCCCACCCAGTTCTGAATGGTGCTGATACCAGATATTCCACCGTGTCCTGCCGTGTGGTTTTCAATCGAGTATCCAGGATCTCCGCCCCGGCTGGAATCCTATCCTCCACCATCAGATAGTGAGCATCATTTTCCAAAACCAGATTAAGTTGAACCTGCAGTAAATCCCCTGCAGTTCCAGCTTGGGTATAGATTGGTGTTCCTTCATTGTTGAAATCAGCATAAACGCGGGATATGCTCATTCCTTTTCCAAATGGAGGGACATCTTCTGCCGGTCTGGAAACTCGCAGGTGAGCTTTATAGTACAGGGTGCCGTCCCCTTCTCCGCGGTTAATCACCAGTGCATTGGGGTCTTCCGCATATAGTGTTCCCACTGGGACCGATGCAGTTACTGCCTCCAGCTGAGCTGGTCCTTCTGCCTGGCCATTGATTACATCTGTTCCGTTAACTGCGCTTGAATATTCAAAACTTGTCGATAGATCGTCATTAGTCTTCATCACTTCGTTTAGGGCCAGGACCGCCCAGCCTGTTTCATAAGCAGAGCTCCAATCTCCTCCAGGCCCGTTGGCGGAAACCAGGTAACGGACAGCTTCCGGCAGGGTTCCAGAGTCCGCTTTAGCCCGGGCTAAAGCGTAAGTGACGATGGCTGTGGTAGTGGTGGTATTGTTTAACCAGCAGCGGCAGCTATCAGGGTTCTCCCAATGAATTCCGGTGGAAGATCGTATTCCGCTTCCAACTAGATTAGAGAACAGTGTCCTGGCTTGTTCATTACCCGGTAGTTGATTTTCAATTGCCAGAGCTAAAACTGCCTGGGCATAGGGGCTGAGCTGGCTGCTAAGCGAAGAAAGTTCCAGCATTCCCCCGCTGGTATCAATCCCGGCTTCCGTCAGGGCAAAATACCTGAAAGCCAACTGATTATACTGCCAGGGTTCTGTCAGCATATCAACTGCCGGCAAGGTTGCCAGCAGGTATCCGCGAGCTTGCTGCATCATCAAATCTTCTACAAAAACCCCGGCTCGTTCTGCCAGGCTCAGGCCAAACAGGATAAATGAACTGATCTCCCCATCACTCGCGCTTCCCTGCCACCAGCCCCATCCGCCGTCCTCATTTTGAGCAGTCGATAGGGCATCCAGTGTTTCCGGAATGATTGATTCCAGCCTGCTTTCCAGCTTTGGATACTCCAGATCAAGTTCCTGGAGAGTTTGGTAAGTAATCACATTGGGTAGAAAATGAGACAGGACTGCAATCGTGGAGACATGTCGGTCTTCTTCCATGGCGTCCAGTGCCGTTAACAACGCAGCGGCCAGGGAAGGAGAAAGCTCAATATCCAGAGATCCTTCCTCAGGATCAAAAGTCTTTGGAAGGGTTACGATTTCCAGGAGCTGTCCGGAGTCTTCCAGAACTCCTGAGGTCCCGAAGGTTTGAGGAGCCGTGTAGCGTGACACCGGCAGAGGCCCCAGGTATGGTTTCACAGCATCCGAGTACTCACCTGCGTCTGCGGTGAAAGTTAGGTCAACCTCGTCGATATCTTCTACAGTTCCCCACCATTCTACCCTTGTTCTACCTCCAGCAGGAATATCTACCGTTTGTATGGAAAAATCCGGAATATCAAACTGAATCCCGGTTCCCTGGAGGGTTACATCGGCTGTTAAGTCTCCATTCGTGTTGTTATGAACTACGGCTGCCAATGCCAGATGATCTCCTGACACCAGGAACCTGGGGGTCACAGGGCGAATCAACAAATCCTTTGTAGTAACTACTTCCACTGCTGCCTGACCGACTTCAGTTTCTTTGGTCACTCCCCGGGCTTCCGCCTGCCAGGTTGTCAGGTTATCCGGCAGGGTGACTGTAATAACCGCTTCTCCATTCTCGTCCGTAAGAATATCCGCACTCCAATATCCTGTATCCTCAAATTGGCTTCGTACAAAGTAAGCTCCTGCACCGCCGCCTCCACCTAATCCGCCGGGGATGAATATACTTCTACCGGCGTGCATGCCGAGCGGAATTCCCATCTGGACTGCCAGCGGCTGTACCCCGTAAAATGCCTCTCCAATCTCAGGTGAATTTGGATCTACCAAAGCAAGGACAGCTTTGTCAACAACCGCCAGGGTAAATTCGCCTTCTAAAGGATCTCCATTGTGATCAGAGACCCGGATCGTAAACTGCACCTCTTCCCGCGGACCAAGGCGCTCTGGCTTTCCAATAACTTCCACCTGCATCATTTTTGCTACCGGTTCCACCAGCAGGTTAATATACCCCTGGCGGAAATCGGCCCTGCCATCCCCATCTTGCCCCAGCAGGGTAACAGAAACATAAACATTGGGTGATTCTTCATCACTGAGTGGAATATTGATGGTCTCCCCAGATGAGGTTATGCTTAGGGTTTGGTAGGAGATGATTTTATGGCGTTCTACCATGATA
>CAZHHT010000093.1:0-12354 GCA_964532455.1 uncultured Anaerolineales bacterium | reverse complement strand
TGGACCGGACCTGTAAGGCTGTCACCCTTGACAAAACCACCATCATAGAAGGCGGCCTGGTGTACTTTTATCTTGGGCATGTACCCCAATTAGGAGAGGTAGTAAAATTTGACAATATGCTGATCACTGTTGAGCAGGTAGATGAACACCGGATCAACAAGGTACGCATTAAAAAGATAAATAACAAAATGGCTGGTAAGGAGAATAATACAAATGACCATGAATGATGAAAAACGACAGGAGTTGATCCACGAAGCGAACCAGGTACGGTCCAGGGCTTATGCTCCTTATTCTAACTACCAAGTCGGGGCAGCCCTGTTAACAAAAAAAGGCCAAATATTTACCGGGGTGAATGTTGAAAACGCAGCCTATCCCGATTCAATCTGCGCGGAGAGATCGGCAATCTTCAGCGCAGTCAGCGCGGGAGAACGAGAGTTTGAAGCCATCGCGGTAGCAACCAGGAATGGCGGTGCTCCTTGCGGTTCCTGCCGGCAGGTATTAGCAGAATTTGGGTTGGATATTGAGGTTCTGCTGGTGGACGAGGGTGAAAATTTGCTTCAACAAAGCACAGTTCGTGATCTTCTACCTGGCGCATTTCTTGGTCGGGATCTGAAAGGGTAAAGGAATTACCAAACCGGTTGAGGGGTTGAGATCAACAGCAGATTCCCAATTATCCAGCCGTCTTGTTCTTCTCCATCCTCATTAAAAAATCGTATATTTAACCAATTTCTTCCTTCCTCATCGTAGGAGGGGGAGGGATTAATGATTTCAACGATTGTGCCGTTAACCAGGGAAGTCAGAATTTGACTCTCCAAACTTGGTTCCCTGCGGATAAAAGCCCCGGCATACTCCTCAGAAACAGCGATTTCTGCGTAAAATGGGGTTGGTTTTGGCGTTACCGTGCTGGTAGCTGTTGGCATCGGGGTTGCGGTTGCAGTCGGTACGGTTGGGGAAGGCGTGGGAGTAGGGGGTAGGGGAGTCTCTGTTGGGGTGAAGGTCGGTGGAACTGGTGTTGCGGTTTGTGTTGTTGTGGGCACAAGGGTTGGTATGGCGATTTTCCCACCAACGACAGCCCCCGCGCTGCTTAGACCAATCACCAGAACGATTCCAAGAATGGTAACCACACTTCCCAGGGTATAGCCAATGAAATTCAGCGGCTTGATGCCCAGAAGCATAAATACAATTGTCCCGGTGATTGACAGAACTGCCAGATGAATACCAAAAACCACCAGCCCATCAGGCCAGAGGTGAGGTTGTCCACTTCCGAACCCAAATCCGGCGATTGCCAGGGGCACATACAATTCATACGCTAGGGCGACGCTGGGCAAAATTGGGATCTGCTGCTGCCGTTTAATGCTGATAACAGAAAAGACAGTGCCAGCTATGAGCAGAACCAGGTGGGTCCAGGAAACCCTGGCATTGTAAATTAGAAATTGAATATCCGGTGTCTTGAGCACAAAGGTTGCGTATCCCCCCAAGATACCTACCAAGAATACAAATCCGCTGGCAACCATTGACCCGATGAAGCGCTGGCCAAAAAACTTCAGCGACCCAGTTGCTGTGCCCAGAGAGATCCCGATAAAAGGCGTGAGTGGTGGTGCGGCAAGCGCACCCAGAACAAGCAGGGCAGGGGAATCAGCTAGAATGCTTGCCGTAATTATTGCTGCGGCCAGCAGTGAAAATAGAAAAAAATCAAAAGAAGGTATAGTGCTGTGGGCCAGGTTTTCGATATCTTCTGCTACTTCGATAAGATCTTCCGGGACCAGGCCCCTCTCTGCTCGACGACGGCGGGCCGGTGACAAATCTTCTGGATCATCAGGGAATTGATTGGTTTTTGGGATAGACATATTTTTTCCAGGGTCTGGCTATTTTCTTAGGCTCGCTACCAAACGAGTAGGATGATTTAATATTGTCAGGGCAGAAACGATATCTGGGACAACCAGATCTGCCTGGAGTAATGTTTCCAGCGCGGCACCTTCTTCCGACAGGATGCAGATTCCAATTCTGGCTTCCTTCAACATCAGGGAATCATTTGCCCCTTGCCCAACAGCTGCTGAATGTTTCGCACCGAGTTTACCAAGGAAAGCTGCTTTCTGCTCTGCTTCCCTTCCCTCTTTCACACGGATTGCAGTGACCCCTAATTGGCGGTCAATTTCTGATTGTTTTCCATGTGTATCTGCTGTCAACAGATGTATCTTCACTTTCGCACTTAGAACCTTCAGCGGATTAAAAACCTCCGGGAGCAGAATTCCATCAACCGCAAGGGTTCCGTTGACATCAAAAACAACATGTTCTATTTGAATTTTCCCCTCCCCGGGGATTTCGACATTAATCATATTTTTAAATTATACTAGATAGAGCCCTCTCCCGGAAAAAGTAGTAAAATAAAATCTGGTTAGCAAAACCAAGGAGTAAGTGGTGGCTAAATACAAAGAATTTTACTGGTTGTTATTTATTATTTTATTATTGGTTGGATGCAGTTTACAACAGGATACCCAGACGCCGACCGGTGAGCCGGTTTTTACAGAGAAACTTGTACCGACTGCAACACTGGCAAACACGCCGACTCCGTTATCGCCAGTTGGCGTGTTCTTAACCCCGCCGCAATCTGATCCAAAACTGGTAGAGGAATTAAATCCCCTGATAGGGGGGTATATCAGGGCTGAAGGACTCCGATTTCAAGTCCTAGAAACGATGGCACCAGGAGATTTTCTGAAAGATGATTTCCGATTTGTAGTTGTCCTGCCGCCCTATCCTGATCTCGAGACTTTGGCCCAGGGTGCTCCGGACACAAAATTTCTGGCGGTAGGATTTAATGATCTTGATCCCCTCGACAATCTGAGTGTTTTACGTTTTGGCGGAGGAGATTTTGGCATTCAGGGATTTGCAGCTGGTTATATCGCAGCCATGATCACAACTGATTGGCGAGTAGCAGTGTTAAGCGTTCAGGAAAGTGATGATGCCTTGGCTGCCCGGGAGGGTTTCCGGGTGGGTGTGAAATATTTCTGCGGTTTGTGCAATCCGAAATATGCTCCGACTGGGATCAATTATATTTACCCTAAATATATAGACCTCCCTGTTAATGCAAGTGACCTGGATATAGAAGTCAATGTTAATTTGCTGATTGACCGGGCAGTAAATACTTTTTATATCGTCCCTGGTGCGGGAGATCCAATAATCTACCGGATGCTGATCAGCAATAATAAATTCATAATTGGCCCAGGCAGCGATTTTAGTGAGGAGTACAGGGACAATTGGGTCGCATCGCTGGAGTATGATCTTGTTGCGGCTTTAGTGGATCTCTGGCCAGCATTTCTATCCGCTGAATCAGGGATTGAACAAATACCCCCTTTGTTAATTACTAACATAAATAGTGAACTGCTGAGTCCGGGAAAACTAAAATTGGTTGAAGGGATTCTAGAAGAAGTGTCCAAGGGATATATCAGTACAATTTTTGAATAAGGGGTATTGTTTTACCAACCAGTGATGATAATCAGCCCGGGTTTCTTGTCTCAAATCCCGGGTTTTGCTTTTTACCACTTTAGAGTTTTTCTTTTGCCAAATCATCAAATCCCAGGCTTTTTAAGACGACGAACAGAGAACGCTCCCGGGATGAAGTAAAAACCTTTTTCGCCCGGCTCAGGGCGGCTTTTTTTTCTTCACTGTGTTTCATGAAAAATTTCGGTTTGGGTTTCTTATCCAGGTAATCGGCGGCCCGGGAGACATTATCTTCTGCTTTATCCAAGGCTTCCAATGTATACTCTTTTAGATACTTCAGGTAGAGTTGTTGATTCATAAGGCTCCTTTAGACTTTAATCAAATCTTTTAATTCAGGCAGCAGCCAGGGTAAAATAATTCCACCTGAGAGAATAAAAATTCCACTGGTGACTCCTAGATTTGCCAGGGTGGAGGTTGGAGTACCTAACAGGTTTTGCAGCAATACACTCAGTCCTACCCCTGAAATACAGGCAGCCAGAGTACGAAGCAGGGTTCCTTTTAGTCGGGGATAAAACGGCATTGTTCGGTAAAGCAGGATAAACAGCAAAAGCGCTTCTCCTGAGAATGCGAGAGAATTTGCCAATCCGATTCCAGGAGCACCAAATCTTTGGGAAAGGGGGATTGCCAAGAGGGCGAAAGCCGTCAAAGTGAGCCCTGATGCTAAAAGGGGGGTTTTTGCGTTATGCTGGGCGTAAAAAGACCTTGCAGCCACTTCCAGCAAGGAGTGACCTACTAATCCTGCTAAATAGGCTCTAACAGTCCATACGACTAGGCTGGTTCCTGAGCTATCGAATCCAAGGACTTGGATTAACGGGCGAATGTTTATTGCCAGAACAACTGCAGTTGGCAGAGTAAGGCCAATGATTACCCGGATGGTTTTTTCGAGAGTGGTACGAAATTTGTTAGTTTCGTTATTGACTATTTGTTCGGATAATGTGGGAAGCAGGGCGGTTCCCAGGGCGGTTCCTATCAATGATTCCGGAAGCTGCATGAATAACCAGCCATACACCAGGGCAGTTACCGAACCAGTGGGTAATCGGGAAGCCAAGTTGTCTTGGATGAGGAAAACATATTGGATAAAAAACACTGTCAATACCCGGGGGCCCATTAATCGCAGAACTTTCAACACTCCCGGATCTTTCAGGTTTAGTTTTGGGGACCACCGGAATCCGAATTTAATCAAGGCAGGGACTTGAATCAACAGAAATAATGAGGCACCAATGATAACGCCATATACCAATCCGTAGACCCCCATATTGTAGGCCGGCAGGGTGATTGGCCCTAGTTGGTAGCCCTTTTCCGGGGCCAGGATCAGGATGCCGAATAATGATCCGATGTCATACATCGCGGGGGCTAAGGCCGGAATCAGGAAATGCTGCTGCGATTGAAGTCCGGCGATTGCTAATCCGCCTAAGGAGAACAGAATAGTTGCTATCAGGTTTAGACGCATTAATTCAGTGACTAAATTCTGCTGGGAGGAAGTGAAACCGGGGGCGATGCCGATTTCCCAGGAGACAAGCTGTGCTGCACTTAGACAGATAAATAGGGAAAAAAGGGAGGTAATCAGGAATACGCCGTTGGTTATCTGAGAAAATAATCCCCACATCTCAGTTTTATTTTTAGTTTCCCGGTATTCTGAAAGCACCGGGATGAAAGCCATTGCCAGGGCACCTCCGGAAATCAGCGCAAATATCAAGTCCGGGATATTGTTAGCGGCATTAAAAGCGTCTAATTCGGTCGAGAGGTTAAAGGCCCGGGCAATTAATACGTTGCGGACAAACCCCAGCATTTTTTCCAGACCAAAGAAAACCGCGATGATTAACGCGGACCGGGCAATATGTTTCATGCTGGGAGTATAGCATACTTGGTATGAGTAATTTCGTGTGTTTTGTCGCCTGAAATACTGGAAACTGTATTCTCCAAAGATGACGTTTTCTAAGATAAGAAGTGTTCCTCTTCAGGGGTGCTGAATGCTTTGTCTATCGATCTGGTAACCTGAAAACCTCAGCGTCAACGCAGGTCGACGTTTATCCTGAGCAGAGTCGAAGACCCCGGCTAAAGCCCCGGAGACGATTCTAATCGCCGGGATTGAAGTTCTCTCGAGGTGCTTTTGATTTGCAGGGTTCAGTGGTAAGATATAGCTGGATTTTGAACAGGTAACCTACTATTTTTTGATTGAGTACCAGAAAAAAGAGTTACAAAATAGGTTTATATGAGAATTGCACTCACTGGATCGATTGCTTTTGATTACCTAATGACCTTCCCTGGACGTTTCGGGGAGCATTTTATAGCTGATAAATTGGAATCCATTAGCTTGTCCTTCCTGGTAGATAAAATGATCAAACGGAGAGGTGGTATTGGTCCCAACATCGGTTACACCATGGCTTTGCTGGGAGGGACACCCATTTTATTCGGAACTGTTGGGCAAGATTTTGGTGAATACCGCGCCTGGTTGGAAGAGAACGGAGTGGATACCAGGGGAGTGAAGGTGATACCGGATGATTTCACCGCCTCATTTTTTGCTACTACGGATAATGATAATTGCCAGATTTCCAGTTTTTATCCTGGAGCAATGAGCCACGCAGCCGAAGTGAAGCTTAGTTCTTGGGAGCTTGATCCCTTGGACTTTGTGGTGATATCTCCCACAGATCCAATGGCAATGATCCAATACGTCAAAGAAGCCCAGACGCTTAACCTGCCTTATTTATACGATCCCAGCCAGCAGATAGTGCGCTTATCAGGAGAGGAGCTCCGACAAGGGGTGGAAGGAGCGTATGCTCTTTTTGTTAATGAGTATGAATTCAGTTTAATCGAAAAACATACTGGAATGAATATGGATGAAATCAAAGATCACCTGGAGATTATGGTGATCACAAAGGGAGAAAATGGATCGATTGTAATCACTAAAGATGAAGAGTTTGATATTCAAGCTGTACCGCCGGAGGAAATTATTGATCCGACTGGTATTGGCGATGCGTACCGGGGTGGTTTCCTGACCGGTTATAGCTTCCAGCTTGATTTTAAATTGTGCAGTGAAATGGGCGCACTGGCAGCTTCCTACTGTCTGGAAACCGATGGACCACAATCCCATCACTTCACACCGGAGTCGTTTATCAAACGTTTCAGAGAACACTTTGATGATCAGGGTAAACTGGATATTTTGTTAGATAGTTAGCTAGAATAAAACAAGCTCCCGGAATTTAAAGAAGCTCCGGCAGGATGATAAATATTAACATACACTTTGGAGATAAAAATGGAAAATTTCGATATTAAAGATAAATCTTTAGCAGAAGGCGGCCGCAGGCGGATTAAATGGGCTGAAAGGGAAATGCCTGTTCTGCGATCAATCCACCACAGATTTATCAAAGAACGCCCTTTTGACGGCATCCGTATGTCCGCTTGCCTTCATGTTACAACTGAAACTGCGAATTTAATGAAGACCCTTCAGGCAGGTGGTGCTGATGTGGTACTGGTGGCGTCTAATCCTTTATCCACCCAGGATGATGTTGCTGCTTCCCTGGTGATGCATAATGAGATTCCTGTTTATGCTATTAATGGGGAAGATAATGTAACCTATTATAAACATATCAACGCAGCCATTGATCATAAACCGCTCATTACAATGGATGACGGAGCGGATGTTGTCAGCACTTTACATAAAGATCGGCGGGATTCATTGGATAGAGTGATTGGTGGGACAGAAGAAACCACAACCGGCGTAATCCGATTGCGGGCGATGGCGGCTGATGGCGCGCTGGCATTTCCGGTTGTCGCTGTGAATGACGCAATGACAAAACACTTTTTTGACAATCGTTACGGAACAGGCCAATCAACCATGGATGGAATTATCCGGGCCACCAACGTCCTGATAGCTGGGAAGACATTCGTCATCGGGGGTTACGGATGGTGTGCCCGCGGGCTGGCCATGCGGGCGCGGGGTATGGGAGCCAATGTAATCGTGACTGAAATAGATCCGCTAAAAGCACTAGAAGGTGTGATGGATGGTTTCCGGGTGATGCCAATGATGGAGGCAGCTCCCCTGGGTGACATATTCTGCACTCTCACGGGAGATTTGAATGTCCTCGATAAACATCATTTTGAGGTTATGAAGGATGGCGCCATTATTTCTAATTCTGGTCATTTTAATGTTGAAATCAATATTCCTGCCCTGGAGGAAATGGCGGAAGAGAAAATCCGCGTCCGCCCTATGATTGATCAATATCTCCTTCCTGATGGCCGCAGGATCAATCTGCTGGCCGAAGGCCGGCTTGTCAACCTAGCAGCCGCAGAAGGGCATCCTTCGAGTGTGATGGATATGTCTTTTGCCAACCAGGCGTTAAGTGCGGAATATATGATTAAGAATGCAGAAAATCTTAAGAACCAGGTATATGGGGTTCCACAGGAAATTGACGCAGAGATTGCTCGATTAAAACTGGAGAACATGAGCATTGATATTGATGTGCTGACAGAAGAACAGGTTAAATATTTAAACTCCTGGCAGGAAGGCACCTAAAATAGGTTTTGGAATGCATAACCAATAGACTCTAAACAATAAAAGATTACTTGATCCCGGGATACAGATTTTTCCCGGGATCTTCGTTTTCCAGGAAAGCTGTTGTAATGGATTTGTTACAAAAAGTGGGGGGTTATTCCTGGTATGTTTTTTGAGAAAAACCCTAATATAAAGTGGTTCGATTGAGGGTACAATCTAGGGTACTCAAATAAGTCATCCGCCTGAAAAATAGTTTATTAGTTTTGAGGATTTGGTTTTAATCAACAAAGGAGAATGACTATGAATGAGCTCTCCCGTCGACACTTTTTACGAATTCTTGCTGCCAGCCTGGGATCCCTGGGAGGTATATATCTTAGCGGCTGTTTGAATCAGGAAAAGCTGCTGTCAAAATCCCTTTCCCCAGATAAAATATCTTCCACAACTTTTTTGACTGATCCCACCTCAACAACTGCGCCACCCACAGAAACTGATCAGCAGACGAGTGCACCCGAGGATACCCCTGCACCTTCTCCGACGATGGCTTATCCCGATTTAGCTGTTGCCAGACACGGAGATCCGGAAGTCATGGTAAGGAAAGCGGTCAAGGCGCTGGGAGGTATGAAGCGCTTTGTCAAATCCGGGGATGAAGTGATCGTAAAACCCAATATTTGCGTGGCTTATCACAGCTATGAGTATGCTGCTACTACGAATCCCTGGGTGGTCGCTGCCGTTGTAAAATTGGCATTGGAAGCTGGTGCCAAACGGGTCAGGGTGCTTGATTTTCCTTTTGGAGGATCGGCAGAACAAGCTTATGTAGTCAGCGGAATTCAGGCCGAGGTTAAAAAAGCTGGGGGAAAAATGGTGGTGATGTCAAATCTCAAGTATGTTGATACAAAGATCCCGCAGGGCCAGGACCTAAAGTCGATTAGAATTTATGATGATGTGCTTAAAGCCGATGTGTTAATTAATGTTCCCATAGCCAAACACCACCAATTGGCGAGATTGACTCTGGCGATGAAAAACATGATGGGGGTAATCTATGACCGGCCCATGATGCATGTCA
The DNA here is from genome assembly GCA_964532455.1 of uncultured Anaerolineales bacterium. Taxonomy (GTDB): domain Bacteria; phylum Chloroflexota; class Anaerolineae; order Anaerolineales; family UBA11858; genus B10-G9. The sequence goes on along the minus strand of CAZHHT010000093.1, from coordinate 3,301 downwards.
ATCTGGGACAGAGATTGGCTGATTTAAACAGCCGGGTGAGGTCCTCTCTGGTGATAGTGGATGCTGTGCGCATGTTGATGAATCATGGCCCCTCCGGGGGGAATTTATCAGATGTGAAAAAAGCGGACACAATTATTGCCTCGCCGGATATAGTTGCCGCGGACAGCTACGCCGCAACACTGTTTGAACTGCAGCCTAATGATTTGTCCTATATAAAAAAGGGCGCAAAAATGGGCTTGGGGATCAAAAACCTGGATCTACTAAAGATTGAGGAGATCAATCTTGGCTGATAATCAAGGAAACCACCGGTCAGGATTAACACCTGAACAGTGGTTAAAGTTGAGGAAGTTCAGCCAGGTATTTTTTTTGATCCTGTTCCTGGTGTTTTTCCTCTGGTCTCGGCGGGAGTTTTACCTTTACCCTGCTGCCGGGACCAGCATAAAACAGAAATTAATTAACCTTCCCCTCAAGCTGGATCCGCTGGTTATGCTGGCTCAGGTACTTGCCAGCCGGATTATCCTTTCCGGGTCACTTCTAGCCTTGATAACTATCATCCTGACCCTGCTTCTGGGAAGGGCTTGGTGCGGTTGGTTTTGTCCTATCGGCACTCTGTTAGACTGGTTCCCTCTCAGGTCCTGGAAAAAGAAAGAACCGAAAATACCTGAATCGCTGCGGGGAATAAAATACATCATCCTCCTGGTCATCCTCTTTGCAGCAATATTATCCAATTTATCCTTGCTGTTTTTCGATCCAATCACAGTTTTATACCGGACGCTGACCACTGCTATCTGGCCAGCCCTGGATCAGATTGTAACTGGAATTGAATTGGCCCTTTATCGAGTTCCCTTTTTACAGTCGGCTATCAGCGGCTTTGACAGTATAATCCGGCCGGCAATTTTCCCTCCTCGACCAGCTTCATACCGTTATGGGGGCCTCTTTCTTGGCTTTTTCCTCAGTATTTTTGCTCTAAATGCCCTGGCTCCCCGCTTTTGGTGCCGATATCTCTGTCCCCTGGGTGGAATACTGGGCTTCCTGGGAAAATTTAGTCTAGTTCAATGTGAGATCACGGAAGCATGTACTCTCTGTGGAAGTTGTTTTTCTGAGTGTCCTACCGCCGCGATACAAGTCAACGAGGTGGTTTATTGTGATCCTGGAGAATGCACCATGTGTATGGCTTGCGCAGCGGATTGCCCGAGCGGAGCTATATCATATCCGGCGAGAATCGCGAAGGTAATCCAGCAGCCATACGATATTGAAAGAAGGAAAGTGCTGATATCTCTCGGAACTGCTGCCCTGGGTGTAGGCTTGCTGGAAAGTAATCTGGTGAGTGATACCCAATCTCCAAAACTACTACGTCCCCCGGGCGTTATCAATGACCAGTTACTATCTACCTGTATCCGGTGCGGCGAATGCAGCACTGTCTGCCCAACAAATGCCATTCAGCTGGCAGTAACGGAAGCCGGCGTAGAAGGATTCTGGACACCAATTCTGGTTCCAAGAATTGGTTATTGTGATTATTCCTGCAACGCCTGCGGACAGGTTTGTCCAGTAGAAGCAATTCCGCCTTTATCCCTCGAGAATAAAAGGAAGCAAGTAGTAGGGAAAGCCTATATTGACCCGAATCGGTGCCTTCCCTGGGCTGAAGATGAACATTGTATTGTTTGTGAGGAAATGTGTCCTATCCCTGACAAAGCAATTCGCCTGGAAGAAACGCAGGTTATGACATCCGAGGGTGAGGAAAAAACCATCCAGCGTCCAGTTGTGATTCGAAATCTGTGTACAGGATGTGGTATCTGCGAGAATAAATGTCCTGTTTCAGGGGAAGCAGCCATTCAAATCCGTCCTCACCAGAGACATTTTCGGAATTCTAACTTCTAATAATTATTTCTGGACCTGGAAATTCTGATCTTGAGCCGAAATGAAGATCAATCTTCCTGGTTTATATTTCTTGTAACCTGAGTCCTGAAAAAGTCAGAAATCTTGGTAGGTTAAGAATATGAATTCCCCCTATACTGTCCTAATCCAGGGCAATAAAAACTTTGCCGAATCCAAAGATTTCTGCATCAAATACAAACAATAATCCGCTAATATCTTTGGGGACTTGAAACCCAATTTGCCCTCGAACTTTTTCCCCGGGCTGGAGTTCGTCATCCGGTAATCCGCTGTCGATGATGGATTGGGCTCCAAAGTGGAATGTATATTTCTGCCCCGTTGAATCTTTCAAGTACATCTGGACAATACTGGAGATTTCCTGAGTGGTGTTCCCCTGATTTTCTATCATGACGTCAACTGCCGCAAATTTAAAATCCTCTTTCGGTTTTACGATCTCATTCCCCGCTGGGAAGGATACCTGGAGAACCTGTATCGCCAAATCCGAGATTTCAATTAAGTCACCTATTTGATAAACTATTTGCTGTTGAGCCAAATTTAGATCAGTAGGAGGTTCCATAGACACCGGGGTGGGTCCCAGGTTCACCGACACTTCCCCCAATCCAATTAGATTAGCCTCATAGACAAATACAAAATTAACCATATCCTCTGGTACATGAAAACCCACCTTGCCGCGGAGGACTTCTCCGGGATTTATTTCCCCTTTTGGGGTATTACTTCCGGAAGCTATATTCGCCTTTCCATTAACATTGTATTTCTGGCCAGTTGAATCCTTTAGAGTCATTTGAAAAACTGGTGAGATGCTGAAGGAATTTTCACGCTGGTTTGCCAGCATTATATCTACTACAAGATATTTTTTCCCTTCATCGGGTGGATTAAAGTCGCCGCCAGGAGGTTGATCCCACCCTAGGACTACCAGGATGGTGTTGTTTATGCTTATGATGTCTCCCACTTCATAGATCGGATCTTTTGTCTCCTGTGAAAGATTGCCCGATTCTCCTTGGCTTTCGGGAGCCAAACCGCCAATTTTTGTGGGCTTTTTTTCTAGCTGGCACCCTGCTAACAGCAAGGCAAGAAGAGTTGCTACCAATAAAAGACTTAACCGGGCTTTCTTATTCATGAAGATTTATCCTTTGATCCCCTAACTATCTCTTGGGTGATGGGAGATGGTTCTCTAGAAATGTTTCGAAAGAGCTCTTCTATTATATAGTACCGATCCCGGGTTTAAAAAGTTTCAGATTAATCGTCGAAGATAATTTGTTAAAGAGCTTCAGGGTATGATGAGCAGTTTTGAACATTTCTTCAGGAACTATTAGATCCGTTAATATAATTATAATCTGCTATCAAATTGCAGGGATTTTTGTTTCCTGCGGTGTCAGATTGCATATTGAAGTATCTAATGTTGACCTGC
>CAZHHT010000092.1:0-12435 GCA_964532455.1 uncultured Anaerolineales bacterium | reverse complement strand
GCCTAAACCCCCGGTCAAGTCACCCCGCCGGGAGCCATCCTACCAGCCGCTTTCAACCCAGAATAGGGAGCAAGGTAACAGAACGCAGCTGCTGTAATTGCTGATAATTGGGGGAGGAGTGATCAGAAAAAAAACAAAACCGCTGGCGAAAACCAGCGGTTTTTTGTCGGGATGGTGGGATTTGAACCCACGACCTCGCCGACCCGAACGGCGCGCGCTAGCCGGGCTGCGCCACATCCCGATGCCGCGAAATTATAACCCAGCTTGAAGGGATTATCAAGCGTAGATTGAATTATCCTAGTTTACCAATGATAGGCGGAGTATTCTGTTTCAGGTTTTTTAAATAACAGACCTAGAAGGACACCGCTGACAAACCCGCCGATATGGGCCCAGAATGCAATATCACCTATTGAAGGGTCACCCATGGAAAGCATAACTTGGAGCAATTGAAGTAAAAACCAACCTCCTAACACAATGCTGGCAGGGAGCATGGTCATTCTCAGCCAGAACCCCAGGGGTATCAGGGTTAAAACTTTTTGCCTGGGGAAAAGAACCAGGTAGGCACCCAGAACCGCTGCGATTGCACCGCTGGCGCCTACTGTTGGGATTTGAGAACCGGGGTTAGAAATGATGTGCGTAAGGGAAGCGATTGTGCCGCCGAGGATATAAAAGAAAAAGAAGCGGCCACTTCCAAGCCGATCTTCCACATTATCTCCAAAAATCCATAAGTACAGCATATTTCCGCCAAGATGGGCAAAACCTGCGTGCATGAACATACTGGTAAATATATTGAAGATACTACCTAATGAAAGGGTGGTGATAACCTCAGCCGGAATGAGCGCAAATTGGTATATGAACTGCTCATTAGATGAGCCCAACATGGTTTGAAACACAAAAACAATAATATTCAGGGCTATTAACAAATAGGTGATTATTGGAACACTGTGGGTGGGGTTATCATCTCGGATTGGGATCATAAGGGTTGTCCTATGGTACCATTGGGAAGAATTACAGATAGGGAAAATTTTCAGAAAGTGTAAGTGAACTGGAAGGATTTTACCATACGGAACTCCCGCAAATTTTGCAAGCCTTGAAAGGGAGGGAGCAGTGTATTTCTTACTGATCCTGGTGATCCCTGGCAGAGTAAACGTGCCTTGACATCCTTTCAGGCTTTGGTACACTACCTTCAATATGTTTATTATGGTTGACTCCAAAGCACCCGTCCCTAGCATCCGGAATAACCCCTAAGCGGTTTTCGGTCAATTGGAGTTTCGAAAATATTGTATTGATGGTAACTCTCCGGACTGAAATGCCGGAGTTTTTTTTATTATCCTGATATTATTGATAAGAGTAAAGTTTGAGGAGATACCTTATGCGAATGTCCAGCCTTTTGAGTCAAACACTCCGGGAAGCCCCTTCTGACGCGGAAATTACCAGCCACCAGCTGCTGATTCGGGCAGGATATATCCGCCAGCTTGCCGCCGGTATATTTACTACAATGCCGTTGGCAAAACGGTCTCTGACCAAGATTGAAAACATCATGCGGGATGAAATGGATAAAATCGGCGGACAGGAGATGTCTATGCCAGTAGTTCACCCGGCAGAAATCTGGAAGGCTACCGGAAGATGGGAAAAAGTTGGTCCTGAGATGGGACGTTTCCAGGACCGGAACGGCCGGGATATGGTTCTGGCGATGACTCATGAAGAAGCAGTGGTAGATATAATTAAGGATGAAATTCAGTCTTACCGCCAGCTTCCGATGTTGATTTATCATATCCAGACCAAATGGCGGGATGATCCCCGCCCGAGAGCTGGATTGATTCGTGTCAGGGAATTTACCATGAAGGACAGTTACAGCTTGGACCGGGATTGGGCGGGGCTGGATCTTCAATATGCCAACCACTACCGGGCATATTTTAATATTTTCGGACGTTGTAAACTTCCAGTAATTGCGGTTGAGTCAGATGTGGGCATGATGGGCGGGAACATGGCTCACGAATATATGTATTTGACACAAGTAGGAGAAGATACACTGCTGATTTGTGATAAATGCGGATATTCTGCCAACCGACAGATTGCAGAGTTGCAAAAGGAAAAAGCTGCGGAAGAAAAGCCAAAGAAGCTAAAGAAAGTTGCCACACCGGATGCAAAAACAATAATTGACTTGGCAGAGTTATTAGAGATACAAGAAAAAAAGACAGCTAAAGCAGTGTTCATGATGGCAGCTATTCAGGATCAAGAGGGTGAAAAAGAAAAATTAGTCTTTGCCATAGTAAGAGGGGATATGGACTTGAACGAGACAAAATTATTGAACGCAATAGGTGCCAAACAACTTAGACCTGCTGAAGAATCCGAGATTGCAGCATCAGACGCTGTACCAGGATATGCTTCACCCGTAGGTCTTAAAAATATTTTGGTAATCGTGGATGATCTGATACCCGAATCTCCCAATCTGGTTGCTGGTGCGAATGAAGAAGGTTTTCACTTTATGAATGTCAACTACGGTCGTGATTTTGTCGCGGATGTGGTAACTGATATCGTCGCCGCCAGGGATGGAGATGCCTGCCCTAAATGCGGCTCTCCCATGAAAGCAGTCAGGGGTGTAGAAGTAGGAAATATTTTTAAACTAGGTACCTGGTACAGCGAAGCAGTTGGAGCAACTTTTCAGGATGCCGAAGGCATTGAAAAGCCGGTTGTAATGGGTTCGTACGGGATCGGAAGCGGTCGTTTGCTGGCATCCGTCGCCGAAGAATACAACGATAAATATGGTTTAATAATGCCCATTACCATAGCTCCTTACGAGGTTCATCTGGTCGAGTTGATCGGCGGTAAAGGGGAGAGTGAAAAAGTTCATCGTACTTCGGAAAAATTGTATCAGGATCTACTGCAAGCGGGAGTTGAAGTGCTCTTTGATGACCGGGATGAAAGCCCCGGTGTAAAATTCAACGATGCGGACCTGATCGGTATTCCGCTGAGATTAACTGTAGGTCATAGGGCATTACAGGAAGGCGGCATTGAAACAAAAATCAGGCATGAGACTGGGAAAAAAATGATTCCCTTGGATAAAGCTGTTGAAAAAGTAAAGGAAATCATCCAGGATTTATACGCTGATGTGGAGCAGAATCTGGAAACCGTTGAGTTTGAATAGTACCGATTTAGTTTTAGGTTCCGGGAAAACTTTGAGCACCCCGCAGGATAATACGGGGTGCTTTTTGTTTATCTGGGTGTCTTTTTGGATAGCCCCGCTGCTGGAATATAAGTTTTCTTCAAGGAGATGATCAAGATTAAGAAACCGTGTGCCTTTATAAAGTTACGACCGATGTTGTGGAAGGAGCTTAGCCAAACCCCTCGATAAACTCAGGGTGAACATTATCTTCAGGGAGTTACCTGTTGATTAGATTTCGAAAACTTTCAGCATCGACACAGACCCGTCCTGAACATCGTTGAAGGGTCAATATTCGTCCTGACTGTACTGAGCCTGTCGAAGTGAGCGAAGACGAAGGACCCTGGTTGCGATTTTAATCGCCTGCCTTAGGATTCAGGAGAAGGTAGCTAAAATCAAAAGTACCCCGAATAATTAAACGGGATGCTTTTTTTGATATTCAACAATTCGTAATCCCCCACAGATTTTGAAGCGCATTTATTTTACTAGCTGCCCATCTTAAAGAAACTGGTAAGTTTCATTGCCAGATTCAGGTCTCCGGCAAGCTGTAGTTTTCCCTCCATAAAGCCTTTCATACCATCTTCTTTACCGAGCAGGACATCCCGGAAATAAATGCCATCGGCGGTCATGGTCATGACGGGATCCTCTGCCACTCCCTCGCTAACAGAGCATTTATCATCCCCGATCTGGATGATAAAATCACCACCCTCATCACCGGTGAGATGATACTGAACTATTGCTTCCAGACCAGCAGCTTTCTCCGGAATGAAAGCTTTTTCATGATTAAACACCAGTTCTTTTACAGTGTACTCAGCCATTCTTTTCTCCTTTTATGGACCATTTTATTAGTTTAAATTCTGGAATATAGCAGCTGCCCCCATGCCGCCGCCGATGCACATAGTCACCAGCCCAAATTCCAGATCACGTTTTTTCAGTTCGTAGATCATCTGGACGGATAACTTTGCTCCTGTGCAGCCTAGTGGGTGCCCTAATGCAATAGCTCCACCGTTCACATTGGTTATTTCCTTATTTAATCCCAATTCCCTGATGACCGCCAATCCCTGAGAAGCGAAGGCTTCATTTAATTCAATTAACTGGATGTCATCAAGTGATAAGCCGCTGAGTTTAAAAACCTTGGGAACCGCATTGATTGGCCCTAATCCCATGACTTCTGGAGCTACACCGGCAGCCGCAAAGGAAACAAAACGGGCCAGCGGTTTTAATCCAAGAGACTCAGCTTTATTGCGCGACATAATTATCACACCTGCGGCGCCATCGGACATTTGGGATGAATTTCCTGCAGTGACCGCCCCACCCAGTTTAAACGCAGGTTTGAGTTTACCTAATGCTTCCAGATTGGTACCTGCCCGAGGTCCCTCATCCCGGTTAAATAGGATTTCTTTTACTCCATCTGGCGATTCGATTTCCACCTTTAAGGGAACAATTTCAGAATCAAATCGACCGGATTCGACAGCCTTGACAGCTTTCTGGTTACTTAGCAGGGCAAATTCATCCTGCATTTCCCGGCTAATTTGATATTGAACAGATACATTCTCCGCAGTAATGCCCATACTTGTATAAGCTTCTGGGTACTCGTCAGCCAGGTTTGCGTCCGGGCTGAATTTGTATCCGGTCATGGGCACCATGCTCATGGATTCAACTCCCCCGGCGATCGCGGCATCCATGTAGCCGGCAGTGATAGCCTGGGCAGCATGTGCAATACTTTGTACCCCGGAAGAACAGAAGCGGTTAACAGTTTCAGCCGGGATTTCAACCGGGAGACCTGCCCGGAAACCTATCAGGCGGGCGATGTTCATGCCCTGTTCCCCTTCAGGAAATGCACATCCCACAATCAGGTCATTCAGTTCCATAGGATCCAGGTCATTGGCTCTTCTTAGTAAATCTTTGATTACAGCAGTAGCCATCGTTTCAGGCCGAACTGTTTTCAGGGTTCCGCGTTTGGCTTTCCCTACAGCAGTTCTTACCGCCGCCACAATCACCGGATCATGTCTCGAGTCAAGTGTTGATATCATTTAAATCTCCTTACCGTCAATTCGGGAGTGGAGCAGAAACCGGATCGGATCCGGTCCCTGAGGTATTTCCCGTTAATTTCTAAGGACTTTCCCTTTTTGAAGCAGGTGCCACATTCTCTCCTGGGTTTTCTTTTCACCGCATAAAGAGAGGAAAGCTTCTCTTTCCAGGTCCAGGAAATATTGTTCATCCACCCAGGCTTGTTGGGAAATATTGCCGCCGGTCATGACAACGATCAGTTTACTCCCGATCACTGCTTCATAATCGGTGATAAAACAGCCTTCCTTAAAGTTGTGCAATCCTATTTTTAAACCGGACAGGGCATCCCTACCGGCAGCGAAGATCTTTTCAGGTGCTGGTGGAGTATATCCTGATTCAGCCATATGCAGCACTTCGCGCTTGGCTTCAGCAAGCAGATGATCGCGATTGATCACGATCCGGTCCGCAGCGCTCAGAATTCCCATCTCCCGGGCCTCGAGGGCGCTCTTAGCAACGGCTCCCTGGCCAACCTGTTCAAATACCCGCTGAAGGTAGGGAAATACAACTGCATCTTTAGTCTGCATCGGTGGATTGATAAGCCTGCGGATCATTTCTTTTGTCCCGCCGCCCGCTGGTATCACTCCAGCGCCAACCTCCACCAGGCCTGTGTATAACTCGGCTGCTGCAACTACCCGGTTTCCATGCATTGTGATTTCAGCGCCTCCTCCCAAAGTCAATCCAGCAGGCGCAATGACTACAGGTTTCGGGAAGTACCTCATTCTCATATTTACATCTTGCAGCTTGCGGACGATTAGATCCAGCTGGTCCCACATTTCATTCTGCGCAGCCATTACCACGCCAAATAAGTTGGCGCCAACGCTGAAATTGTCAGCATCATTTCCAATCACTAAGCCGTTCAGGTTTCCTTCCAGTGAATAATCAAGCGCTTGATTCATCATATTGATGCTGTCTTCGTCAATAGAATTCATCTTGGTCTGGAATTCTACGCAGGCAACCCCGTCTCCCAGATCAACCAAAGATGCGCTGGTATTACGGGCCAGGATTTTGTTCTGATCGATTTTCTGTTCACTCACCCGGATAATCTGAAGTGAGGGTAGGATGGGAATATATTTTTTCTTTACTGGGTCATATACAGCGGTTTTTTGTTTTCCGTCATATTCGTAAAAACTAGTTTTACCATCCTTGACCATTTTTTCCACCCACGGGGCAGGGGGAAACCCCGCTTCCTTTAGGAGAGGAATAGTGGTTTTTATATCCAGTAGATCCCAGATCTCAAACGGTCCCTCCTCGTGTCCGAAGCCCCAACGCATTGCGTCATCAATTGGCTTGGGAGTATCTGCAATTTCAGGGACGCAGTGGGAGGCATACGATAGGCCCTGGAGGATCAGAGAACGAATTAGAACAGCAGCCCGATCATCTTCTCCCACGAGTTTACCCAGTCGTTCTCCCAGATCTTCAATCCCTTTAGCGGCTTTCACGGAATCATAACGGATTTGCTCCGAGGTTTCATATTCTCTGTTGGACAGGTTGAGCGGCCAGAATTCTTTTTTGCCATCTACGGTGACCTGTTTATAAAAACCTTGTTTGGTTTTGTTTCCCAGGCGGCCTTTTTCCACCATGTCGTGGATTAACTGATTTGCAGGTTCCGATGATAAATAAGGCATAGCCTGATCGTCTTCCGGCAATATCTTAATCAGATTGGTTCCAACATGTTCCCAGACATCAATCCCTACTAAATCCAGCAGCCGGAAGGTGGCTGATTTCGGGCGACCGATTAACGGACCGGTAATACTGTCAACTTCCTTGACAGTATATTTATTTTTCAGGATGAAATCGAGTGCGAAGGCACCGCTGCCAAATCCCAGTCTGTTGGCAATAAAATTAGGCGTATCCTTGCAAAGGACTACCCCTTTGCCCAATCTGTATTCCGCAAAATGACTGATTTTATCAATTACTTCCGGGAGAGTATCCGCGGTTGGAATGATTTCCAGAAGTTTCAAATACCGGGGCGGGTTGAAAAAGTGGGTTCCCAGGAAGTGTTCCTTAAAACCGGACGATCGGCCTTCCGCTATTGAAGTAACAGGTATCCCGGAAGTATTTGTGCTGACGATGGTTTTTTCAGTCCGAATCTCGTCAATTCTTTTCATTAAATCCTGTTTGATTGTTAAATTCTCTAGGATGACCTCAATGACCCAATCGGCATCTTTTATGACCTTGAAATCATCCTCTAGGTTACCAAGCTGAACCGCATTGGCAAGTTTTTCAGAGTAAAAACTGGCTGGCCGAGATTTTAAGGCGGTCTGGAAGCCCTGATTTACTATCCGGTTCCGGACTGGCTGGTCTTTTAAAGTTAATCCCTGATCTTTTTCTTTCTCAGTTAACTTGTTGGGAACAATATCCAGTAAATAAACCCGAATCCCAGCGTTGGCAAGGTGGGCTGCGATAGCTGCTCCCATCGTGCCTGAGCCAATCACCACCGCATTGTTAATTGAATAGTTCATATTATCTCTCCTCATTCCGGAGCAGCTAAAACATAAAGACAGGTTTGCTGCTGCCTCATGAAATGGGTTTATTTCTAATTAGCGTAGCTGGCTGCCCCGGTAGCCGAGAATGTTACGGGCGACAATAAGCAGGTTTATTTGCCCCGTTCCTTCAAAAATGTCGTTGATTTTTGCATCCCGGAACCATTTCTCAAGCAAATATTCCTGACTGTAGCCTAAAGGACCCATGATCTCAACTGATTTCTGGGTGATGAAGGAAGCAACTTTACCTGCTTTAACCTTACTCATGGATGCGGTCAGGGCATTGGATTTGTGATTGTCAGCCATCCAGAGCGCTTTTACCGTAAGAAGCCAGGCAGCTCGAAGTTGAGTTTCCATGTCAATGATCTCCCGTTCCAGGTTGGTCATTTTCTGTCGGGGTAGACCATACCGGATAGGGATCTCTTCTTCAGCCATCTTTTCATAGACAAACTCAAATGCAGCCCGGGCCACACCTAGGGCAGAGGCTGCTACAATCGGGCGGGTTGCGTCAAATGTCGCCATGGCGCCTTTATAGCCTTTTGTGCTTTTTTCGATTGTGGGAGATCCGAGAATATTTTCAAAGGGAAGGCGGCAGTCTTGCATGACAATGGAAACGGTATCGCTGGCTCGTATTCCCATTTTTTCTTCCATCTTGGTTACTTTGCAGCCGGGTGTGTCAGCTTCGATGACAAACGACCTGATACCCGACCGCCCCGCCTCCAGATCCAGGCTAGCCCAAACCACAATAAAACCTTTGGAATCCACCAGGGCTTTGTGTCCTGCGGTAACAAAGATCTTTTCGCCATTCAAGATCCATTCGTTGGTTTTCTCATCCAGCACTGCGGTGGTTCTGATCGCGGAAGTATCAGAGCCGGCCTCTGGTTCTGTCATCGCCATGGCATCAAATACTGGCTCTTTGCCCTGGAAGCGGCTTAAGAAGCGTTTCTTCTGCTCAGGAGTTCCCGCCGCACCGATAGCCGCGGCTCCAAGCATACCACCGGGGGTGCAGAGATAAATTCCTGCGTCTCCCCAGGAAAGCATTTCCACCATCACCATTAAGCGCTGGTAATTGATGCTGGGGCGTTTTTCCTTTTTGGGATCCTTTTCTTTTTTCTTTGGAGGATCATCAGCTGCCATGGAAGAACCGCCCAGGGCTTTTGTGGCAGTGTTCATAAATTGAATATAGGCCCAGGGTATTTCGTGTTCGTTTTCATCCATTTCACGGGATACAGGACGCATCATGTTTTCAGCAACTGTTTTAACCACTGTGCGGGTTTGAACTAGTGGTTTTGGCATTTCAAAACTGATCATTTTCTTTCTCCTTTATCTTTCAAGGAATTAAACAGAGTTTGAGTGAGTCCAACCAGATCAAGAACAATCAGGCGGATCAATTTTATACCAATGCTAAGCCAGTGAAGGCAGCAAATCCCCGTCCATTCCTCATCCACATTTCTACAGGATGTTCCCTGATATAACCGTGACCACCCAGAATTTGTACAGCCTGGTCGGTTACCATCATTACCATGTCAACAGCGCCGTTATAAGCCAGGTAAGCGTGTTTGTCTGCTTCATCTTTCCCTTCATCGAGCATCCAAGCTGCTTCCCATACCAGCAGACGGGTTGCTTCAATATCAGTGCCCATTTCTGCAATCATAAAGGCAATGGATTGTTTTTGAGCTACTTTAATCCCAAAGACCTCTCTTTCTTTTGCATAGTCTCTGGCATACTCAAAGGCTGCCTGGGCAACACCCACAGCCATAGCTGCCAGGGCTACCTGGCAGGAAGCCATTATGGATTTTAGATTGTGACCTTCGGATCCGTTTAACCGATGATCTGCAGGAATCTTGACTTTATCCAGAGTGACGGAATAAAGGGGATAAGCATGGATACCGAGCGTTTTTTGACGCTCACCCACCGAAAGTCCTACAGTTCCTTGGGGAACGATAAAACCCTGCGTTTCTCCATCTAAATTGGCGTAGATGATCAGAGCTTCTGCTTCCGCAGCATAGGGAACATAGGTTTTTTCTCCGCTGATTAAAATTGAATCCCCGTCAAGAACAGCGGAAGTCGAAAGCTCCCAGGGGTCAAAATTAAAGGAAGGTTCGATTAAAGCAGCTGTATATGCTTTCCACTCTGCAGCAATCACAGCAGGGAGATATTCTTTTTTCTGTTCCTCTGATCCTGAAAATAAAATTGGAAGTGCAAATAGATTGGGGGTCATCACTGCCAATGCTGTTGACAGATCCCCGTGGGCCATTGCTTCTGCGGCCAGGACACCGGTTAAGGAGGAGTATTCCCCAAAGCCGTCATAATCCTCGGGGATGGATGCCTGGAGCACACCAAGCTCCCAGCCCTTTTCTATTAAATCCCGGGGAAGTTCGGATTTTTCATCCGCTTCCCGGGCGGCGGGGCGCATGTCCTGATCAGCATACCGCCTCACTGCATCCAAGAGCATCTGTTGTTCTTCTGTTGGGGTAAATGAATACATAAATGCCTCCGAGAAAAATAAACGGGTAGAGAAAAACGGGTGGGATGTTATGCTGGTTCTCGTTTACCTGGGTTTTCCTTCTCTGAAATAATCAGTGATACCTAAGGAGAAAAATAGTCAGTTCATCCGGGTAAACATTTGATCCTTTTCAGTAATACCTCCTCCTTTGGACTGCTTGTATAGATTTGTTTATTAGCGGATGAGTAAGCCTTGAATAAAGAGGTCTGCAAAGTGGTCTGCTATTTCGTTTGGAGAGAGAGGGCCGTCTTCCCGGTACCAGGTTATTGTCCAGTTGAGTACACCCAGCAGGGCTTTGGCGGTCAAGGCAGGTTGGTGGGATTGGAACTCTCCACACGATATTCCTTCTTCGATAATTTCCCGCCAGATTTGTTCAATGTGGTCCCTCCGGGGAATGTGGAGTTCAATAAATTCCGGCTGCAGAGATTTATGTTCTAAAATAAGTACAGAGGATAGTGACCTGTTCTCCGCCAGGAGGCTCAGGTAGGCCCGCATTGCCTGGCGAAGTTTTTGAACTGGTGATAAGTTTTTAGATTCTACTGTCTGGAGCTGTTCAATAATGAGATCCAGCGCTTCATCCAGCAACGCTAACAATATTTCCTGTTTGCTGGTGACGTGATGGTACAGGCTGCCTTTTTTCAGTTCAACAGCTTCTGCTATATCTTGCATTGAAGCTGCATGATAGCCTTTTTCCTCGAATATTTGAGCCGCAGCCCTGAGAATATCGTCCCGGGACAAGATTACCTCCCTACCGAACGTTTGGTAGATTAAGCGTAACAAATTCTTCGCGGAAAGTCAAGCAAATTCCGTGATTGTGTCATTTGAAATTGAAAAGTGGACTCTTATCAATTGAAAGCTGGACTCGTTTTCAGTTGAAAGCTGGACTCCTATAATAGGTTCCCTCATTACACTAAGGAGGGAGCTATGGCACAGCTGCACAAACGGTTTTCCGATGAGCAGATTATCTTTCTATTTCAGGCTTACGAGCAGGGTCTCATGACACGAGAAGAAATTCAGGATACGCTGGATATCAATAGATCTCGTTTCTTTGTCCTCTGGAAAGAGTACCGGGAAGATCCCGGATCTTTCTCAATCTCGTATCAACGAACTACTCCCAAGAGAATTTCTCCAGAATCAGAAGAAGCTATTGAGCACGAGTTGATGCGTGAGAAGGACCTCATTAATGATCCTGAGATACCGATTTCTGGATACAACTACTCAGCTATTCGTGACCGTCTGAGGAAACAAGGGATCAAAGTCTCTGTAAACACGATTATTGATCGCGCCAAGAAGCTGGGCTGTCATAAACCCCGAAAGAAAAAGAAGGCTCACGATCGGAAGGTCTTGACCGAGTCCATTGGCGCCTTGGTTCAACATGATGGTTCTACCCACCGCTGGTCTCCCTTTGCTGAAAAGAAATGGACCTTAATCACCTCCATCGACGATTACAGCCGTTTGATCCTGTTCGCTGGTTTCTTCTCCGGGGAGACTACCTGGGCTCATATCCAGGCTGCCAAAGCCGTCTTTGAGACCTTTGGCTTACCCCTGCGATACTATGTTGACTCTTTGCGCGTTTTCCGCTTCGTGCAGGGCCGAGACAGTTACTGGCGCAAACATGTGCTGGAGACCGATGACGTCGATACCCAGTGGGGCAAGATGATGCGTCTGCTGGGTGTGGATGTCATCTTTGCCCTCTCGCCACAGGCCAAGGGAAAGATCGAGCGGCCTTACCGCTGGATGCAAGATCGCATCATTCGAACCTGCGCACTGGAAAACCTGGGAAAGCTTTCTGAGGTAAGAGAAGTCTTGAAGGAAGAGCTTGACCGCTATAACAATCATCAAGTCCATTCCACAACCGGAGAAATCCCTCGCACACGATTTGAGGAGAGGGCACTAGCTGAGGACAACAGCCTCATCAGGCCCTTCTCTCTCCCTAAACCCTACACCTCCCCCGATGATGTCTTTTGTTTGCGCGAAAAGAGAAGAGTTAATTCCTACAGCCGCATCTCCCTTTTCGGACACGATATTCAAGTTCCAAATACCCCCCTGCACAAATACGTCGATATTCATATGGTCCCAGATCCGGAAAAGAACTCCATGGATATTCGTATTTGGTGGAAGGACGTTATGGTTCATTCACTCACCCTTCCAATTGAAGGTTTTAGAGTCCACTTATGAAGCGAAATGAGTCCGGTTTTCAGCTGCTCCTAACA
>CAZHHT010000091.1:0-12647 GCA_964532455.1 uncultured Anaerolineales bacterium | reverse complement strand
TTTGGAATAAAAGTTTGATTTGTTCATCTGTGAAACGTTTGTGAAGCTGTGACATAAGTTCCTCCAGTTTTCAGGTTTAAACTGTCCACTTTTGAAGTTTAAATAACAATTTCGAGAAAATACTTGACAAAGAAAAAGAATTCATTTAGTATAAGGATACTTACTTTTATCTTCGGATAAAACTTTTAGATAGAAAAGTGAATAAGAGAACCAACAACCCTCGTCCTGCGTGGGTTTTATTAGTTAATATTTACAAACACTAAACCCCCCTCATTTTGTACCTGGTTTTTTCCCCAACCGGACTGGATTGGAGGTTTTTGTTCACTGAAAATTGGACCTGGCCAGCCGTGAACTAAGTTTTGGGGAGCATAAAAAAAACTGATAAGCAGCCGGGGTTCTTTGGTCTTGAAGCTCAACGAAGATCTCTGAGTTTCTATCTCCATCTACCGCTCCTGGCCGCGATGATGATCTCCGCTATGGCGTTGATGGCGTGGATGTCATGGGGCTTGGCATTACCCGGCATGCCGCGGGAGTTCTGAAAAGTTCTCATCATTTTGATTAGCCAATAATCTCTCAAAACCCCATTTTAGAAACATCCAGACGTAGAAGTAATAAAAGCCCACCCGGAATGAAAATTCCCTGGTGGGCTTTTTGCTTTGAGCGGCCTACGGGCTAGATGCGTTCCGGCTCCCGAGAAAAATCCTGAAAGTTGTACCCTCAATATTTTAAAGTGGATTGCCGCCGGCTCGATGGGGGGAGGGGCATTCCACCTTTAGGAACCAGCGGCAACAAATATATGCTGCCCGCATTCTGTCCAGGTCACTTTTCAGAAGCTACGCAGCCTGGAAATAATTATGCAGTAGAGAAGAATTCAAAACAACCAAGCTATTTACCGCAAAAGGAGGTCTTCCCTGACGTCAAATAACCACCTGTCGTTCCCAACCTGTCCTGAATTGTCAGGGCAGGTAATATTTGTGTTCCTGGCCCCCGGGGTGATCGGAATGACTTGTGTCTAACCCCGGTTAAAAGAGAGCCGCCGGCAAAATGTGCCAGCGGCAACTTTATCAGCTGCCCAACCGCACAAACGGTTATAGGGCAACCTCTGATGTCATTGTACATCAGAGCTTAGTCCCCGTCAAGAAAATTCTCTTGGCAAGGAAAGGAGCTCCAAAATGTCTGAACATACTTACCGATTAATCGAACGAATTTTTATCAAAGCCAGCATGGAGCGGGGGAGAGTTCACTGGGGGAAGATCTTTACCCACAGTCCGGAATACCTGGGCCAGAAAGAAAAGCAGCAAGTTATTCAGCTCGCAGAGCGCTGGGGGGTGACCATTATTGGCAAATGATCTCATTCCTATCCACCTCAAGTATCCAGGCCCGCTTCTGTCCTGAAAAGACATGAGCGGGCTTTTTGGTTTGCCTATATGGATGACCCATGCGGTGTATCAGTGGGCCGGGGGAGAAATGCGCCGGCCCACAGGTAAATAAGACAGGAACAAAGGAGATGCTATGAATTTGTTATTCGAGTTGAGGGAAACCGTATCTCGAGCCATGACGGCTTTCGCCATATTTATGGGTGTATATAAATTCTTACTGCCAATGATAATCAAAATGTTGAAGGTCGACTTCCTGGTTATCGCCGTCTTGCTCTACATATTCTTTCTGGCCAGCTTCAAGATCTGGCCGGTATGGTGAAGCTGAAAACCGCCAGCTCATATTTCGTTGTACATATCGAAAAGACCAAAGTCAATATTAAACCCAATCAGCAAAGGAGACAAACATATAATTGAGCAGGAAAAATACAGCTAACAAGCAGCATTCGTGTCGACAAAGCCCGCCCGGACAAAGTTCCTGGATGGGCTTTTTTGCTTGGCAACACACGCGTTATATCAACATGCCGGTCGAGAAAAACACCGGTCTATCCAAAAAAGGAGTGAGAGCACATGTACAAAATCTACATCTTGAAGAATAAGAAGAAAGTTCTCACGAAAACCAACAGATCCTTTTCCAACATGCAGGCATTTCTGTATGCCCTGCGCAAGCGGGGCTATGTTTGCCACGTGGAATACCTGGGGAGGAACGCATGATCGGAAAAATAACAGGAGGATCTATCAGCAGCCTGACTGCTTCCTGTACGGTGTATGTGGAACTGGGCAGTTTTGTGGTCATCCATGACAGGTCCCGAAAATTCTGGGGTACCATTACCGAACTATCCCATCCGCAGGTGCCCGCTGAGCTGGCGTCCATGACCCTGACCGGCGCCCGTTTTCAACCTGAGGCATCCATCCATCTCAAGCGCATGTCTGTCGGAGGTGATGCTC
This sequence comes from uncultured Anaerolineales bacterium, assembly GCA_964532455.1. GTDB lineage: Bacteria > Chloroflexota > Anaerolineae > Anaerolineales > UBA11858 > B10-G9. The sequence goes on along the minus strand of CAZHHT010000091.1, from coordinate 10,323 downwards.
CCATACCTGTCAAACAGCTCCCATCTCTTGGGGCTGAAATGCACGAGGCGGACCAATCAGACATTGAGTGTTTATTTGGCCCCTCAACCCCACCAAACTGGGTCATCGGAACCATGGGGGGAGGGCACAACTTGCCAATGGATCTGGAACGACTTGTAAAAAGACCTGTGGGTATCTTTGGCGCCACCGGTACCGGGAAGAGTTTCATAGCCCGGGTATTGCTTTCAGGCCTGATTCAAAACAGGGTAGGGGGCAACTTGATCTTTGATTTCCACGGAGGTGCGCCACGACGCGCATAAACAGAACGAACTGGCGTAACCCCAGTTCATCGGTCTACTCAGACCGTCAAAAGGGTAAGGTGGCATGCATCAGGAAGTAGCACCCTGATGTGTGAAGCCCATCCGAAATGTACCGGTGAGAGCGAACCAGTCGCTCAAGAGGCCGGGCTACCCTCGAAGTCTCTATATGGTTAGGAAATAAACGAACCTACGTCTGAACCATCGAAAAAGTCAACTGCTCGTAATCACTGGTTGTTACGACAGAATCGATGTAGTGGTGCCCCGCTCGCCGTTCGGGTCACTATCGAATTGCTTTGGCAATCGGCTCATATCCATACTGAGTCTTTGGGATATGAGACACATCCGGTGGATAGTAGGAACCTAAGTAGAGAATGCAAAGAACTGTTTATGTGAACGTGGGACCCTCACTGATCCACCCGAAGGTCGTTCGGGTTGGGTTGCTGACACTGACGTGATCAGTGAGGCGCGGAGTAACCATAGTAGTCGGCAGGTAAAGATTCATGTCCAAAAGACATGCTTCACGACCTGCCCACGGAGGACGGGAAAGCCGTCCACAGGGCGAAGGGTTACAGTGTTGAAAGAGAAGAACTTGAATACGGCCTCTTAGGAACCTTTCCTGAGGAGGTGAGTTTTCATGCAACAATTCATAACGAGTGATTTCGATAAGAAATGGCTAAAACGTGTTCAAGAACAACTCGCGATAAGAAGTGTTGAAGGCGGTTCGTTCAACAAGGTTTATAACCTACTTAGAACCAAACGCTTGGCAAGAATGGCTCTAACCAACGTTCTTCGGAATAGAGGTGCCTACACTCCAGGCGTTGACGGCAAGTCAAGGAGAGACTACGACACTCTCCGGTCAAGATACGCCTTGGTCGAGGAAATCAATTCGGAGATCAAGCGCAAAGAGTACTCTCCTCTGCCTGTAAGACGGGTGCTCATACCAAAAGCCAACGGTAAGATGCGGCCTCTCGGCATACCTACTTTCAAGGATCGGGTTGTTCAGGAAATGCTTCGGCTTATCCTGGAACCAATCTATGAGGGCAAGTTCTACAATCACAGCTATGGATTTCGTCCATATCGCTCAACCCACCATGCTATCAAGCGTCTCTGGTATTTACATGCCGGTAGGGGCAATTTTAGCTGGGTCGTTGAGGGTGACATCAAGGCTTGCTTCGACGAGATTGATCACAACAAACTCATCAAGATCCTCAGAAAGACCATCACGGACGGGCGTGTTATTCACGTCATCCGCAAGATGCTTTCTGCGGGACACGTTGAGCAAGGCTCGACTCGAGTTATCCGATCAAAGAAGGGTACGCCGCAAGGAGGGATCATCTCTCCGCTTCTTGCTAACATTTTCCTCAATGAGCTTGATAGTTATATTGCGGAAATGTACGACAACGTACCATTTTGGCGCCGCAGACCTTCGGCTAAACAGAAAAGCCGGAAGCCTTTACCCGGACGATTTATAGTTCGATATGCTGACGATTTCGTCGTCGCATGCAACACTAAGGAAGATACCGAGACTGTAAAATCTCTCGTTACTAACTTCCTAGATCAGCTGGGTTTAGTACTGTCTGACGAGAAAACCAAGATCACATCTATTGATGATGGTTACGATTTTCTCGGTTTCAACCTCAAAAGGTACAACGGCAAGGTATTAGCAAAACCCAGTCATGCAGCAAAGAAGAGATTCCGTAAAGCCTTCAAACAGAGATTGAAATTGGCAATAGGCAACCATAAAGGCGTTAATGCTGGACTGGTAAAGTTCCTCGACCAGATCGTTAGAGGTTGGGGATACTACTATGCCACTGTCAACTCCAAGAGGGACTTTGCGAAACTCGATTACTACATCTGGTGGACACTCTTTCGTACTTCCAAGAAATTGGCTGGACGTGGTGTTAATGGCAGGCAGGTTTACCTACAAAGGTTCCTTCCTATGCAACTAAGCACTCGTTCAGTCGATCGGAAATACAATAGGAGACAATTTGGTGTATGGAAAGTCCCCAACAAATCAGCCTTTGTGCTGACTTTGATGGCGAGCATCCCCATCAAATACATCACTTCTCATCCTCAGCTCAACCCTTACCTGCCCGGTAATGACGAGTTGCTGGATAAGAGACTGAAGAAGGTTCCTTCTTCTTCTCATGGCGACGTTCCGGAAGCCATCATGAATGGTGTTCCGGGCGGCTATGGTATAGGATGGACTGCGATACGCAGACAAGTCCTAAAACGTGATGGTTACAGATGTACGAAATGCGGGAGGAAAACTGATTTGCATGTTCATCATCAAGAACACCGAGTCGGTTCACTTAATGCAGAAACTCTTGACAACCTATTGACTCTATGCAGTCAATGCCACAGGGGTGTTCATTCAAGAACTCCCTAAGTGGTCTAAATTCTACTTCTTCTCACTAAACTCAACATGGAGAGCCGTGTGCAGTGAAAGCTGCACGCACGGTTCGGAGAGAGGGATGGGCAAATCGCCCTAGAGCAATCCGGGGTATGACGGCCTGTCCCTACTCTACACTATACCATCTTGAAAGACCTGTTCCCTTCCCAGGTACGCCTGGTCACTCTTGGCAGCGGCATGACTGGAGATCGGCAGCCTGACTTCAATCTGGAGATCTCTCCCCAGACGATCACACCACGAGACATCCTCAATATGAGTACCCTCCTGAACATGACCGACAATGCTTACCTGGTACTGCAAAGCGCGGTATCGCATTTTGGCGACCGCTGGTTCAAAAGCTTCACCGGTCTTTCCCCCAACAAACAGGTCGATCAAGATAAGGTCCCGCTTCCGGGCAGCCTGGCGCATTTTGCCAACCTGACCCACCTGCATCCAGCCAGCGTCCGCTCGACCTGGTCCAAGCTCCAAGGAGTATCTAAAAAGGGTTATATCCACCAGAACAAATCTGTCACCAATATGATCGACAGTCTGGAGAATGGGAAAACAGTGGTCGTGAACTTTGGTCGGTTTGAGACCGATATGGACCTGATCCTGGTCTCCAATATCCTCTCCCGCTTGATCCGTTCCCGCTGGGTGGAGAAGACCAATGACTTCCGGAGTGGAAATATCCCCAATCCTCCTACGACGCTCACTATTTGGCTGGAGGAATCCCACAAGTGTACGCCACGAAGCGCGTATTTACAACCTGTTGGATGAAATGCCAACGCATCGGCAACTCAGGCCGATGACAGAGCACGGTGACGTGCGTCAGGGTAGAGCAACCCTGAGGTGCGAAGTTCACCCGGAATGTACCGGTGAGAGGCAACCAATGCCTCAAGAGGCCGGGCTATTCTCGATACTTACATATGGTTAGGAAATAAACGAACCTGTGTCCGAACTATCGTTAGATTCATCTGTCGAAATCATTGGTTGATACGACAGTTTGACGTAGTAGAAACCAGCTGTTTGTTCTGGTTTCTATCGAATTACCTCATGGGTAATCGGCCCATATCCTTCTGAGAATTGGATATGGAATGCGTCCGGTAGAAAGCAGGAACCTAAGTGTAAGGTGTAAAGATGTAAATACGTGAACGTGGGACCTTCACTAATCCACCCAGGGTCGCCTGGGTTGGACAGCTGACGTTGATGTGATTAGTGGAGTTCGGAGTGACCATAGTAGTCGCATGGAGAACGAATATACTCAAAAGGTATATTACGCGACCATGCCACGGAGGACGGGAAAACCGCCCACAGGGCGAAGGGTCACAGTGTAACCTGAGAAGAACTTGAATTACGGCCTCTTTGGAAATCTATTCCAAGGAGGTGGTTGGCATGCAAAACTTCACAACAAGCGATATGGATAACATATGGCTCAAACGTGTTCAGGAAAATCTCGCGATAAGAAGTGTAAAAAATGGTTCGTTCAACAAGGTCTATGACCTGCTCAGAACCAAACGCTTGGCAAGATTGGCTATAACCAATGTTCTGAAGAACAAAGGTGCCCGAACGCCTGGCGTTGATGGCAAAAGTTGGAGTGATTACGAGTCACTCAAATCTAGATATGGTCTGGTCGAAGAGATTATCTCGGAAATCAGAACTAAGCGGTATAAACCGCAACCCGTTCGAAGGGTTTATATTCCTAAAGCCAATGGAAAAGAACGCCCATTAGGAATACCTACGATCAAGGATCGCGTAATTCAAGAAATGCTTAGATTGATACTTGACCCTATCTACGAGGGAAAATTTTTCAGTCACAGCTATGGATTCCGCCCCTACAGGTCGGCCCATCATGCAGCTAGTCGCCTGTGGATTCTCCACGGACGCTTCAAGTTTGATTGGGTAGTTGAGGGCGACATCAGAGCATGTTTTGATGAGATCGAGCACATCAAGCTTCTATGCATTCTTAGGAAAACTATCAAGGATGAACGCGTTATACGCATCATCAAAAAGATACTATCCGCCGGAGTGATTGAAGATGATAGTGGAAATATCCTTCGCTCTAAACAAGGTACACCACAAGGTGGAATCGTCTCTCCTCTCCTTGCAAACGTCTTTCTAAATGAATTGGATCAATTCATTGCGGAAATGTACGAATACAGGAGTGAGCATCATCGGAAGAAAGTACCTGCAAGATTCATCGTAAGGTACGCAGATGATTTTGTCATCGCAGTAAGAACTGAAGAAGACGCCATGGTGGTAAAGGAATTAGTAAGGGATTTTCTAGCAAATCTCGGGCTTGAATTATCCAACGAGAAAACAGTTATTACCCACGTAGGAAAAGGGTATGATTTTCTCGGATTCAACATTCGAAGACATGCAGGAAGAACCTTTATCCAACCCTCAAGAAAGGCACTCAAGAAATTCCGCAGAGCTTATAAAGCTCGATTGGAATTAGCCACCCACAAGTACGGTCTCTCTCTGCAAGCGATCAGATATCTTAACCATCTGGTCCGAGGATGGGGAAACTACTACAAGTGGTTCAGCTCCAAAAGGGCCTTTAGAAGCCTAGACAATTACATCTGGTGGGTAAACTATCGAAGAGCTCTAAAACTCGGAGGAAAGAAGGCAACCAAGAGAGGTACTTACCTCAAAAGGTTCCTTCCCATGAGACTGAGCAGAAATGCTAGAGATAGGAAATATACCTCGAGACAATTCGGTGTTTGGATTGAAGAAGGAAAATCAGCAGAACTGGTTATCCAACTTGCTACGTTACCAATCGAATATGTCAAGTTTCATAAGCAGCTCAACCCTTACCTCGGTAATCTAGAGTTGCTAAAGAAACAAAGCGGTAAATTGCCCACAAGCGATGTGCCAGAACAAATCATGCCACCGATTGAAGGTGGTTATGGGGCGGGATGGCAAGCTACCAGACGAGCTGTGCTCAGACGGAACAAATACAGATGTACTGTATGCGGAAGGCGCAACAATCTTCATATTCACCATGTGGGTCTGAAGGTCGGAACGCCTGGAGCTGAAAATCTAGATAACCTAACAACTTTATGCAGTCAATGCCACAATCGGGTTCATGGAAAGACGTCCATGAATTCTAAAGTGGCCTAATTCACTTCTTCTCTGAAATGGTTACATGGAGAGCCGGATGCGCTGAAAGGTGCACGTCCGGTTCGGAGAGGGGGATGGGAAAATCGCCTTGGAGCAATCCTTGGTATGACGTCCTGTCCCTACTCTACTGCTAAATTCAGAAGTGGCCAGGCAAACCACTTTCGGGATTCTTGCTCGGGAAATGCGTAAGTTCGGGGTCACCCTGGGTGTGATTGACCAGCGCCCCAGCGAGATCGACCCGGATGTGATGAGCCAGATCGGAACCCGTATCTCAGGCTGGCTGGGGGATACCGCAGATATCCGCGGCACACTGGCCGGCATTTCTGACAGGGGGTTGTCTGAACAGCTATCCAGACTGGCACCCAAACAAGAAGCTGTGATCATGGGGTGGGGCGTACCGATCCCGGTCACGGTCAAAGTTCGGGACTTCTTTGAACTGAAAAAAGAGCTTTCGGGAAAGAACCTGACCTCCAAACAATAAGCAGAAGATTCGATCAAAGAATTGGGATTTGCATAGTTTCTCCATGTAAACCCTACAATTAAATATCTGTGTTTACCAACCCTCTGACCATTGTGGCGGAGGGTCTTTTTATCTCAAAGGAAGGAAAAAAATGAAATACATCAAAACCCAAAATGGCGTGATCGTAACCGATAAGAGGAACCACCTGATGCGGCTGGCCCAGGGCCATGCCTACTTGCTCCAATCCCCCCCGAATGGCGCTGTGGAGATTATGCCCGCCGATATTGGTAAAGAAGTAGCGGGTCTCCGCGACGAGATATCTGACCAGCTGGTGGGACTGGAGCGGGCGGTCCATGTATTGGCGATGGGGCTTGTCTCCGGCGGCAATGTCTTTTTATGGTCACTACCCGGTGCAGCCAAATCGACTATGGCCAGAATGATGGCCGCGGGGATCTCGGGGGAATTCTTTTCCCTCAACCTGGGACCGGATACTGGCAAGAACGACCTGTTTGGCCCCCCATCCCTTTCTGCCATGAAACAAGACCAATGGGATCGGGCCTGGTCCCGGGTTGCCACTGCCCACATTACTCTGTTCGATGAGTGGGACAAGGCTTCCCAGGTGGTCCATAACCAGCTGCTCACAGCTATGGAAGAAAAACTAGTGACCACCAATAAGGGAAATAAGAACATCCCGATGCTACTAGGAATTGCGGCAGCCAATGACGTGGTGGATCCCAATCCGCGCAATGCCAGCTGGGACCGCCTGCTTTTCCGAATGTTGGTGAAATACCCTGGAGATTACGGAGCCTTACTGACCGTCTCAGGCGGCAGGAAACCTATCGCCCCTCGTCTGGATCCGGAAGATATCCAGCTCATTCAGGGCTGGGTCGATCATCAGGCCATGTATCTCCCCCAGGAGATCAGGGAAGCCATGAGCGCGATATACGCCGAGATGAAACGAAAAGGGTTTGAAGTCAGTCCGCGGCGGTTTGTGCGATGGGCCAGGGCGATTGTAGCAGAAGCCGTGCTGTCAGGCAGAACGGATCCCAATATGGAGGACCTCTACACCGGGGCCAGCATTCTCTGGATCAAACCCGAAGACATGGAAACAGTACAGAAGATCGTTGGGGCAAGCTCGGATCCCGAAAAGGCCATCCTTGTACAGGCAGAAGCCACCATTGAAGGTGTGGACCAGGAGCTGGTCAAACTGACTCCCGAAACGCCCAATGTATTATCGCGGGTGATGGATCTGCAGACCGGGTTGAACGCCCACCGCAAGCAGCTTGAGAGCCTCCGCAACGGTGGGGCTCATAAAGAACAGCTGCTGAAAAAGATCCAGGAACTCAATTCGGACCTGATAGATAAAGCCTCAGAATTTTCCGCCTAATTCTTTGAAAAAAGAAAGGAGTAAAAATGATAAAAGACTTTTTTGGAGACCACCTCACCCCACTAGCCTGGGGTGAGAGGCTTCCTTCTGTCTGGGATAAGCCGTTCACTTTCTCTGAACAGGAGTGGGCTGGAAGGGTCACGGATCAACAGTTCATACAGAACTCAGCTGAAAACCTTTGCGGGGAATACCAGAAGATCGGCGAGATCATGCGGGATACCTTCGTGGGACTGCATGACCGTATGGCTCATTTCCAGGGCAGGAAAGACGACCTGGTTTCTACGGAGCTTTTCCGGCACCTATCGGAATCTGACGAGTGGCATGCCCTTAAAGAAAAAACCAGAGGGGACACCATGGGCAGTGCCCTGGCTACCAGCCATATCTCAAAAGAATTCCTCGCAAATCTACCTGAAGAGGTCAGGCTTGCCATCCAAAAACACCAGGAAGCCCAGAGGGAAATGGAAAATGCCCAGGCGCAAGCCAATGCTGGTCTGCCCATCTCCCAGGATCAGCTCGATGCACTCCGGGAACGCCTGGCACAAACCCAACAGCAGGCCTTGGATGCCATGGGGAATTCACCAGCCCAGATGAAGGCCTCAGCCTGGGACTCAGTCCAGGCAGCTCACAACGACCTGAACCAGGCTAAAAAAGCGGCCGATGCTTTTGGACTGGGGTGGGGGAATGAGTCCGGGCAAGCCAGTTCTATTGAGAATCTGGATGGGATCGTGGAACTTGCAGAGCACATCCGGGAAAATGAGGGGCTGCAGGGTTTACTGGATACCCTGGGATGGGTGGAGGAAATGGCCCAAAGCATCAAGGAAGAAGTCAGCTCCGGCCAGCACTACTTCACTCACTACGTGCGGGGCAGCCTGGACCTCGAACGCCTGGCAGATGAGGAATACCTTTATCTGGCTTCCGATGTTGAGGAGATCCGTTTGGGGTTTTTCGCCCGGGCGATCGATGGAGATGTGCTTCTTAAACACTATGAAGGTGAGGATGAACTGGGGAAAGGACCCTTCGTCTTTGTCTATGACACATCGGGGTCGATCAAGCCCTACCGAACCATCCTGGCCGCGATCATCCTGTCTTTGCTCAAGGCAGCCAGAGAAGAAGGGCGGCGGTTTGTGGCCATCCCATTTTCAGGACCAGGCGATTTCCAGGTCTTTGACCCCGGGCCAGATCCAACACCGGCCCAGCTTTTGGAGCTGGTCAAATTCGGCTTCTGGGGAGGCACAGAACCATACCTGCCCCTGGAAGCGGCCCTGGAGATCATCCGCACTGACGAATCCATGCAAAAAGCAGACATCCTCTTCCTGACAGACGGCGAGTTTGCTTCTCCGCCGGATGACTTCCTGCGCAACTTGAAAAAGATCCGAAAGGATATTGGGCTCAGCCTGGTATCGCTGGTACTTTTTATGACCAACCAGCAGTGTGAGCTGTTTTCAGACCGGGTAGTATCAGCCATGCGATTGGATGATCGGGGGAGTGTACGCATGGCTTTTGAAAACGTGTTCCGAGGCTGGTAACGCTGATTATTCTCCATATAAACCAAAACGATTTAGAAAATCCCGGTTCGGTATCGAACCAGAGGAGCATCGTATGGCGCTGCAAAGAATATCAGAATTACCTCCTGAAGAACGGGTCGGGGAAAAAAGGGTGGTTGCGATGTCCAAACCGCTCCCCAAAATGCTCCAGGATCTGAAAAAATCTGAGCAAAAAGCTCCTGGAGCAGTTCAACTTGTTGTCGGCAAAAAAGGAAACGTTATAGCTACCACATTGAGAGATCACCTTGTGGAAAAGGAGAAAAACCATGAGCAGCAGTAACTTCGAGCAACTGAGCTGGCACATCGGTCACGATGTTGAAGTGGTCAGCTATGGAAAAGGGGGACACATCTACAATATCGCAATTGAATGCAACGACTGCGGTACCGTGCTCCTTGATTTTGACAATCCGGAAAATACCTATCTGGAACAAAAAAAAGGGAAAGAAACTTCCGTTGAGAAAAGTAAAAGAGCGGAGAAAGTACATCCCTAAAAGGAGGTGTCGAGTGACCAGACTAACCCTGGCAGGTCCCGGGGCAGGAAAAACCCAGGATCTGACAGACCAAATCAATGCCAGGCTCAAATCAGGGACGAACCCCTATTCGATCCTGGCAATTACGTTTTCACGCAGGGCAGCCGGCGTGATCACCGAGAGGACCGGAAGTTCTGTGGAAGGGCATACCTTTCACGGATTTGCCAACTGGCTGATCCGCCTGGGCTGCAGCATCCGCGGAAAAGAACCCCCGGATATCATCGTTGACAAGGAACAGGACAAACTAATCAAGAGAGCGATCATGGATGTGAACAGTGAATTCCTGGAACTGGAAGAAGTCAAACATGCTCTATCAAGGATGCGGGTAATGAACGTGCCAAGGGAAGCCCTGCGCCCCCAGGTGGTAGAAGCAGCAGACCGCTACCTGGCCTTGTTGGATGAGCAGAACCTGGTGGATTTCACCCGCATTCTGGAACGGGGAGCTCAGGAGATTCAAAATCCATGCGTTAGGGAGCAAATTAAGTCCCTCTACCAGGCGGTTTACATCGACGAAGGGCAGGACTGTGCGCCACGAGGCGTACTAAGTTGAATTGCAGGTTGAAATACCTGTAGATCGGATACTCAGTCCGA
>CAZHHT010000090.1:0-12748 GCA_964532455.1 uncultured Anaerolineales bacterium | reverse complement strand
CCCCCATTATATTAAACTTTAAGGGGCTGTGCCAATTACTTTTGGGACAGCCCCCTGGGGGGTAGGTCATTTCCCATCACAGAGCTGGATTAATCACCAATCCCCAACGCGCAGCGGCGGCGTATCGAATGGCCGGGCGATTAGAGATTCCGGGAAATTGCCGTTTACCTGTCATCGCGAGGAGGGGAGCGACCCTTCGACATGCTCAGGACAAGCGAAGCGATCTCCCCTCACCAACAGGTGATACCAATCAGTGGCACATTCTGCTTTCTTTCGATAAAATAGAGCTACACCGGCGGCATCCTCCGCCACCTTTATCGTTAGTAGAACAGGAGAGAATTATGAGCGACATCATGGTACCCATCCCTTTTAATCATCTTTTAACCTGGATCATAAACGAATTCAAATCCGAAAAAACCATCTTCGGGATCCCGGAGGGTAAATTTTATTATAAGAAAGATGATTCCGCTTTCCGGGTTTTCGGCGAAGATTGCGAAACTCCACTCGGTCCAGCGGCAGGGCCGCACACCCAGGTGGCTCAGAATCTGGTCGCTTCCTACCTGACCGGAGGGCGCTTCTTTGAATTGAAAACCGTCCAGATTATGGATGAGCTCGAGATTGAAAAACCCTGCATTGATGCCGAACAGGAGACTTACAACACTGAGTGGTCCACCGAACTGACCGTGGCCCAGGCATACAATGAGTATGTCAAAGCCTGGTTCCTGCTCCACCTGCTGAATGAAATGTTTGGATTCTCGAAAGCTAAGGAACGGGCTTTTGTTTTTAACATGAGCGTCGGCTATGACCTGGAAGGTATGAAATCTCCCAAGATTGATGGTTTCATTGAGGGGTTAAAGGATGCCTCAGGAAGGGAAATATTCCAAAAATGCCAGGCCTCTTTAAAAAAGGCCGTCGAGAGCGGAGATATCCCCGGGTTATCTGATCCATCTTTCGTGGAGTTGATCTCTCCTCAGATATCCAATTCAGTTACTCTTTCTACCATGCACGGTACACCGCCGGAAGATCAGGAAAAAATCTGTAAATACCTGATGGCTGAAAAAGGTCTGCATACCTATGTGAAGCTTAATCCCACCTTGCACGGGTATACTTATGTCAAAGAGGCTTTTGAGAACCTGGGCTATGATGATATTCTACTCAAAGAAGAAAGTTTCTCCCATGACATGCAGTACCCGGACGCCGTGGAAATGCTGCGGAATTTAACTGCCCACGCTCAGCAGGTCGGAGTGGAGTTCGGCGTTAAGCTCTCTAATACCCTGGCCGTTGTCAACGATAAGGGGACCCTGCCAACGGACGAGATGTATATGAGCGGCCGCGCTTTGTATCCCCTGACGGTGAACCTGGCGCTTAAACTCTCGCAGGAGTTTAACGGTGAACTTTCGATCTCGTATTCCGGCGGAGCAGATGCTTTCAATATCATGGACTTGCTCCAGACCGGTTTAAAACCAATCACTATGGCGACCTATTTCCTCAAACCAGGCGGCTATACACGCATGACTCAACTGGCTGAGCTGGTTGACGGGCAGAGCGACATCCTCGCTCTGGATTCAGTGGATCTGGAAAAATTAGCTCAGGTTGCTAAAAACGCCCTTATGGATCCCCGCTATGCGAAAGAGGGAAAATCCTCTGAGCCGATGAAAATCAACTATTCTCTGGAAATGTTGGATTGTTTTGTGGCCCCCTGTACAGTGGGATGTCCCATCAATCAGGATATTCCTGAGTACATCCGCCTGATCGGGGAAGAAAGATACGCTGAGGCATATGAATTAATTATTGCCAAGAACCCGCTGCCCTTCATTACCGGATATATCTGTGATCATGACTGCCAGCTAAAATGCGTCCGGAATGATTATGAGGATTCGGTTTTGATCCGGGACTTAAAGCGGATTGCCGCGGAGAAAGGATTTGAATCTGTGCTGGAGAAGATTCCGGTTGGGAAAATAACTCAGGATAAAAAAGTTGCTGTAATCGGCGCCGGTTCAGCCGGACTCTCGGCGGGTTATTTCCTGGCTCGGGAGGGATTTGAAGTCACAATCTTTGACAAAACTGACAGTCCCGGCGGCATGGTGGCCCACGGCATTCCTGGATTCCGGTTTCCTGACTCCGCCCTGGAAAACGATCTGGCACTGATTAAACGCGCTGGCGTCAAGTTTGAGCTCAACTGCAGCCCCAAGCTGGATATCAACCAGCTGAAAAAGGACGGCTATACCTATATCATCCTGGCCATCGGAGCCTGGAAGTCCCGCCTGCTGAATATAGAAGGAGATCAGGAGAAAATCAAAGGAGCGATTGATTTCCTTTTAACCTTCAAGAGTGACCCCGAATCTCTCCAGTTGGGAAAAAATGTGGCTGTGATTGGCGGCGGCAACAGCGCCATGGACAGCGCTCGAGCGGCTCTCCGGGTTCCGGGTGTGGAATCTGTCTACATTCTCTACCGGCGAACGAAAAAACAAATGCCGGCCGATCGAGAAGAGCTGGGATTTGCTCAAGAAGACGGGGTGATTTTTGAGGAACTGGTTTCCCCGGTCTCCCTAAAAGACGGTATTCTGACCTGTCAAAAAATGAGCCTGGGGAAGGTTGATGCCAGCGGCCGCCGAAGTCCAGTGCCCCTGGAAGGAGAGCTGGCGGAGTATCCTATAGACACTGTTCTCGCCGCAATCGGGGAACTGGTTGAGTATGATTTATTAAAAGCCAACGGAATAAAGGTGGATGAGCGGGGGGCTATTCAGCTGAATTCGTTTAACGAAACCAATCTTGAAAACGTCTATCTTACCGGAGATGCCTATCGAGGTCCTGCTTCTGTGGTTGAGGCAATTGCCGATGCCCGGAAAGCAGCCAATGGAATTTTAGAGAAAGAAGATATAGATGAGCGCCGGTTAACTATTCCCCAGGTGATATTTGACAAAGATATCCAGAACAAAGCGGTCGCCAAGAAAAAGGCGCTGATCATTCCCAGCCTTGCTGCAAAAGATTTTGACGAGAAGTATCTCTCTGAAACCAACCGCTGTCTGGAATGCAATTTCCTCTGCAATAAGTGCGTGGAAGTTTGCCCCAACCGGGCCAACATAGCCATTCGGGTTGACTCCCCGCTCTTAAATGACCAGAATCAGATCCTTCACCTGGACGCTCTCTGCAACGAGTGCGGCAACTGTGCGACCTTCTGTCCCTACCAAGGGGCACCCTATAAGGACAAATTCACTCTCTTCTGGGACGAGGAAGCTTTCCTGGACAGCGAGAACGAGGGCTACCTACCACTCGCCGAGTCTGGACTGCGTCTGCGCTACCAGGGCGATATCCACGAGCTGCGTTTTGCTGATGGCCGCGTGGTAGCAGCGGACGACTCCCTGATGGTGGATGACAAACTGCAGGGCTTGTTCGATATAATGCTGACGGTGCGCGATCGTTACCCTTACCTGCTGTCCATGGAATAACTCCGCAACTGCCTTTACCTAAAAAAAACAGACCTCGGAGGTTATTAAGACCTCCGAGGTCTTCCTTTTTTCATCTATCCCCCGAATTTGCGAAGCATCCTGGCGGGGAATCATAAGGCGGACCAGGGATGATAAATTATAAGATTGCCATTTATCTGTCATCGCGAGGAGGGAAGCGACGAAGCGATCTCCTTACTATTCGGGAGATTACCACGAGCCTGTCCTGAGCACCCTGAGCGAAGTGAAACTAAGTCGAAGGGGTATCGAAGAGCCTGTCCTGTGACCGAAGGAAGTGCCGCAGGGCTCAAGATAACACTCACTACTTACTAACTACCAATCACCGCCCTTACTCCCTCCAACAGCAGCTTCCCACTATAAAATAGCAAAAAACAACCGCTGAGGGCAAAGACCACTTGCTGAAATTTGCGTCCAAAGAATTGCCCACCTCGGAAAGACAGGACTGATAAAAACGTATCCCATCCTAGATCACACAACCAGTGACCAACCGCAAATGCGGCGAAGCCCAGCAAGCCAAATTCCCTTGAACGTAGAATCAACCCCGCGCCCACTGTCGCCCACCAGATCAAGAAATAGGGATTTCCCACACTCAGCAGCGCCCCCGCTGCCAGCGGAGAGCGGGAGCTCAAACTCCCGGTGATCTCCTCCTGACGTATATTCCTGAGCATGCTTATCCCCATGTAGAGCAGAAAGATCCCTCCCAGCAGGGCGATGGCAATCCGCACCCAGAGGATTTCCATAACCACCCCCACCCCTAAAAACACACCAATCATCACCGGGAACTCCACCAGCCCGTGACCGACAGCAACCCAGGCGCCAGCCCGGGGATTCTCGCTCCCGTAGCCAACGCTTATCGACGTGATCGGGCCAGGCGCCAGCACTCCGGAGAGAGACACCAGCACAGCTTCGATTAAAAACGCAAAAAAGACCATAACTCTATTCTACCAATCCTTGGCTGGCTTGGAAATTTGGAGATTTCCGCGCTTATCCTGAGTAGCAGACGCACAGCGGCTGCGTATCGAAGAGCCCATCCTGAGGAGCGCGACAGAGGAGCGCGTATCGAAGGGCAATGACAGATTAATTCAGGATTTCCCTCTCCAAATACAATCGCCTTGGTTAGTTGATCTCATTATAGATCCTTCAGTTCCCTCAGGATGACAAACAAAGTATGAGTCTCACTTTAGTGGGACTTACTTTCCTAGCCCGCGATTTTAATCGCCGGGCGATCGTGGACTTGCGTTGCATTGCCCGCGAATTTACGCAGCGATCTCCTTACTATTCGGGAGATTGCCACGAGCCCGTCCTGAGTAGTCCTGAGCCCTTCGATACAATTTTCACCTAGCGGTGCAAATTACTCAGGATGCCTGGTTTATCGGAACCTTAAGCGTCGATCTGCATCGACGCTCGGCAAAGCCTCAAGCCGGGATTTTAATACCCGGGTTGGGGTTAAGACTCATCGGGAGATTGCCGCAAGCCCGTCCTGGGTATTCCTGAGCCCTTCTCATTGACCCACCATCAGCGACTGTACCAGTTCATCCAGTAACAGCAGGGAAGGCTCAAAACTCGCCGGGTCCTGAGTATCCAACAAAGCTTCCATTTCCGCGGCGTAGGTCTCAAAATTCTCATAAAAGGCATTGTCCACGATGACGGTCTCGGCATCGGGTAGAGAGGGATGGTCCACAGATAACACTACATGGACATAATACAGCCCATCATCGCTCAGTCCCTGGAAGCTGTAAAACAACTGCGGGAAGCCAACCGGGTAGGCAGCTTGTCCCCACTGGCTGACGTAGCGCACACCCCGACCGTTTTGAAAATTGACATATTCCTCCTGGGTGCCGACAAATTGGGCCGCTCCTGCAAAATCGGGGATAGGGATCCCATCCGGATCCGGGGGTTGAGTATCCAGCAGTGTTTGCAGATTATCCAGCTTCTGTCCGGCGAAATCGTTCACCAGCTTAAATTCCGCTACAGGGAAAACCTTGACCACTGGATCAAGATAACCTCCAGGCAGGACAAACCCTACCAGGTCAAACCGCAGGTGGGCTGGTTGGGCATCAAATCCTTCCGGTTGAACCGGGATTTCCTGGGCGTTGACCGAGTCTGCCATTGAGTCCGGGATCGTAAAACTAACGCCCTGAAACATAATATCGGGCTCCGGGGGCAATTCCGGGGTGGAAGTCACTGTGGGCTGGACTGTGGGTATGGGGTTTACATTATCCTGTCCAGCCGCTAGGGTAGCTGCCACTGCGGTGGCAATGGTGTCATCCGGAGCCGCAGCCGGTTTTTCCGCACTACCTGTCAGGGCACAGGCCAGGCTGAGAGTGATTAACAAAGAGATGATAAATAGGATTTGTATGCGCTTGGTGAGCATGGGTTGCTTCCTTTTTGGGAATAATGGATGTGTTGTTTATTTTATCTCAAGATAAGTAAAAGATAGTTTTTCCTAGTCTGGGGAAATGCTTCTCTCTCTGTCATCGCGAGGAGGCTAAAGGCCGACAAAGCGATGCCTCTCCCCTTTTGTCATTCCGCCTGTCCTGAACGAAGTTGAAGGGAGTGAAATGAGGAATCCATAAAGAGCTCAAAAATCAAGACACTAATTCTTGCAACTTGCGGTCTCATTTGATTCTGATTTCAGCATGGATCTTTCTCTGTGCTCAGGATGACAAATGTGGGCTACACCAGGGCAACGGGATTAGTTGAAACCTTAAGCGTCAACGGAGGTTAACGCTCAGCCTTGGCTCCCAGTCGGGACTTTCGCGAAGCACCCTGGCGGGGCAGTCCCCCGGGAAATTCAGGTGAACTTGTCTGTAAAAATCAGGCGATTGCCACGCCTGTCCTGAACGAAGCATAGCAAAGGTGAAGGAACAGCCTTCAGCTGTCTCGCAATGACACAAAATAATCAGGTGTCCTGAGTAGCTGACGCCCTTCGACTTCCACTTCGCTCTCGCAAAGTGTCCGCTCTGGGAGTTATTAGAAATGACATCTTCACTTAAAACAAAAGGGCGACCCGCTGGGTCGCCCCTACTGAATTACTGACTACTGATCACTTCCCACCACTAACTAATCGTCACCCTCTTCCAAACAATCCAGCGCATCCTGGGCTTCTTTTCGGACAATATAGGCCCGGTCCCAGGTAAACTTATCGTCCACTCCCAGCAGCAGCTCGCAAGTACTCTTAAATTTCCTTTTCTCTTCTTGCGATAAATGATTAAAACGAGCTAATTTTCCATAGCTTCGGATGGCTTTGGAGCGCACACCGGCGCTGGAATCGCTGAGGGCATCCTGAATCACTTCCAGCATTTCTTTTTTATTTGCTTCTGGTAAATCCTCGGGGGAGATCACTTCCACAAAGTTACCTAAAGCCCGGATCGCGGTATCCCTTAATTCAAGTGTCTCCGCTTTGGCAGCGCCTAAAACATGTTCAAATGCTTCCAAAACTCTAGGCGATCGAATCTTGCCCAGCGCATAAACCAGGAAGATCCGGCATTCCTCACTCTCTTCGCATTTGTAGGACTCCAGCAAGGGCTCAATAGCTGCTTCCCCAATCCGCCCAAAGGCATGCCCAATTGTTAGTTGAGCTTTCATATCCCCGGCATCCAGGTTGTTGAGCAGAATCGGGACCACAAACTCTCCAAAATCAGCCACCAGGCTGACTGCCTCATCCAGGACAAAGGCATGTTCAGGGTGATCGAGAAGGTCAATGTAAAACAAGGCAGAGACCATCTCAAATAATGATTGAGCTGATTCATCCGTGATATTAGGCAGTTCCTCCCGGATCAGCACCAGTCCCTGGTGAATTTCCTTTGAGTGGGTGCTGTTCAATAGGTTTTTAATTTTTTCATACGTCTCTGCTGTCATGATTTCCTCCATTCAGTACGAATAATGCCTGTAATTTTTTCCACTTGTCAATATTGATGTTACCGCTATCTCTCTTCGTTTCTTTTTAGATCTTGGTTCTGGCGGGGAATTTCTTAATTATTTATATCATATCTATCCTCATAAATTGATAAGAATGGTCCTGTTAGTAACCGAATCAATCGAAGAAACTATCGTTTGGGAAATAGACAATTCTTTATTTATAAAAACAATGATTACGAAACTGATAAGAAAATATTTTGAGTGGCTGTCCCAACTAGGATATAGTTCATTTAGTGTTTTTCCCTTATAAAAACGGAATTTAATCCTATTATTCGAGAACTGCGGTCCGGCCTATAGCCGATCCCACAGCTTACTTGGCGCTAATCCAGATTTCTCTGCAGACCGATGAAGATTTTGACGCTCTGGAACAGATCTGGGCTACCTTTAATGTAACTCCCCCTCTGCCGTAGTTAAATAATAAGACCTCCGAGGTTGCCAGAACCTCGGAGGTCTCTGTTTTCAAAAGATTCCCTTTTTTCTTAACTTTCCAATACTTCCCTGATCCTCCTGACAGCTCGATTACTCACCCGGCGGTAAGACTGGTTGGCGGGTACAAGCACGCATAAGGATAACCAATCATCACCGGTAATAATGGTCCGGCATACCAAATTGGCCCTGTTCTCAGTTCTGATGGTGACCTCATCTACGGGCGCCAGTCCCAGATGCCCTTGCGTTTCAACGCTGACTTGCTGCAGCAGTGCAACCATTGCGCTTGCCAATTCACTATCCGGATTAACCGGAAAAGAGGCGATCGGCAAACCTTCAGAAGATGCTAAAACAGACTTGGTAAACCCCCCATCTTGATTCATTTCCCTTAATATATCAACAAACGAAAGTGGGGCTTTCCCCCCCTGTTGATGCTTTTTTTCGATCACGTTTGTTCTCCTATCCAGGATTTTGAATAATATTTCCCCTGGCCTTGGTCACAACGCTGTTGACAATACTTTTTAAGCTATCCAGGACGCCGATCCCATCCAGCGCAACACTTTCAAAAGTCGGGATACCATTAAGTCCTAAGTATTGCTTAAGAGAATGAACGGGCATAATATCCGGTAAATCTCTTTTGTTGCACTGTAAAATTATCGGCAACTCGCTGGGAATATACCCCAAATCCTTCAGGTCTTTATTGAGATCTCTTATAGCTTCAACGTTCTCCTGCAGTCTTCGAATTTGAGAGTCCGCCACGAAAACCAGGCCATCTACTCCCTTTAACACCAACTTGCGGGTTCCCCGGTAATACACCTGACCTGGCACTGTATAAATATTAAACCGCGGCATTAAACCGCTGATTGTACTCATTTGAAACTGCATATAATCAAAATACAGTGTACGATCTTCCCGGGTCTTCAAAGAGATCAACTCTCCCCTCCGCTCGGGATTGGTCCGGGAATGGATATATTGAAGAGAGGTTGTCTTGCCGCTCAATGAGGGCCCATAATAAACAATCTTTAAATTAATTTCTCTAAGTTTCCAATTAATAAACATACTATAGATAAATCTTACAAATCATCCAGGAAGGTGTTTTCAAGTTCCTGGGTAATGCCTTTGCTGAAATCATCGGGATTAAAAGTTTTGGGCGGTCCCAAGACCTGTTCAAATTTATTGGTCAGCGGCAGCAGCTGTTCCACGGCTCGTTTAGCAAATAGCCGTACCAGACCAATAGGGGTTTCTGTCCTGAAAATCACGATCAGGATAAAACTGCCGGCAATATTGTGTAAGTAAATACTCTTGGTTTCTCCTTCATGGAAAAAAGATCCATGAGGATCATCTTCCCCAATGCGGCTGGAGAGCTCTGCCATCGCTGCCACATCACCTGCAGCCAAAGCAGCCACAATTGCCGGTGTTCCTTCTTCCATAATGCCCTGAATTGAAATTAGCTGACCGCTGATATCTGCCAGCAGAATTGTGTCTGTCCTTGCTTTTTCAGCTAAATGGTCCAAAATATATTCAATTTCGTCCAGGAGCTCTTCTGGTATATGCATTCCTTTTGTCATATTGTTGTTCCTCTATCCCTTGCTTAATCTTTTAAGCCCAGGGAATTGGATTAAGTTCAATTACCCCTTGATCCAGAAACTGGCTCCGGGTAGTAAATCCCGTCTGGATAAACCTCAGCGTCTGAGACGCTCGATCGCCGCTTTAAGGCTGGTCCGCATCCTATCAATGGATTTCGCCAATTCTCCAATTTCGCCGCCCTGCTCAACATCAATCGGTACATCCAGATCGCCCCGGCTGATTGAATTTGCGGCATCAATAATGCTGGTCATCGATTGCAGTAATTTTTGGCTAAAAATGATTGCAGCGGTAACCGCAATGACCACAGAAATACCTACCAGGATGCTCAGCACCAAAACAATTCTGGATCCAATCCACTTTCTATTTGCGGTGGCTTTTTCCAACTCAACTCGCGCAGCCAATTTTTCCATCTCAGGTTCGGACAAATCGGAAAACTTGGGGTCTACATTTTGCAAATAATAATTAATAGCATCCCTTAATGCGGCTGCCGAATTATTCTCGTCTGGATCAGACTGGTATTCGGCAATCACTTCATCCAGCATACTCTTGTATTCACCCCGGACTTCCTCTATATCTGCGATCACCTGGGCTTGTTCATCACCGCGATTTTTAATGATCACTTCCCAACTCTGATCGTATTCAGCCTGCGCGGCATCAATCCTGGTCAGCAGTTCGTCATTCCCAGTCAGTGGATACTGACCAATAGCAACCCGCTCCTCAGTTAATGCCGCTTGAATATTTTCAGTCGCCTGAACGACTTCCTGAAGACTGATCAAGTCGATCGTAGTTGCCAGAGCAGTACTCAAGTTTGCGGCGCTGATAAAGGCAGTAACCACCAAGACAAGTATCACAACACCAAAAGTTAAAATGTATTTACGCAGACTTTTAAGTTCCATTTTCGTACCTCCTTCGGGTTAGTTTCTCGTCTTGAAAACCAATCCCGGTACACTTACATTATGAGGGGTCAGATTATCCCCTTAATAAAGCAACCATTTGTTTTTGAAATTGAGCCCGTTTTGCTCCATCGGCAATTTCCAAACTTATTCGTTCCACCAACTCCGCAGCCTTATCCTGCGGGAAGGCTGCCCGGTCCTCCCCTAATAATCTAATTTCATCGTCAATAATCACCGGCCCTATCGGACCCATCACTTCGGTGAATATTGAAGTTAATTGATCAAAAAACAGGTCATCAACAACATCATGGTACATCGTTTTTGCACCTTCTACCTCATGTAGTAAGCCTGCAGTAGTCAGGCTGAAGACAATTTTAGCGACCTCAAATTCGTGCAATTCGAGGAGTTCAGCTATCTCAACGATTGACCTCTCCCCGTTTATCTGGGCCAGTACCTGCCATTCGATCGGTTTCAGGCTGACAGTATTGGTGGATCCGGAAGGAGAAATATTAAAGACGGCCTCTGTTGAGGAAATTATCTCTTTGATATCCTCCCACTGTTCTGCCTGTCGCGCGGCTTCCAGCAGTATTTGTTCAGTGGACATATTGACCGATTGCTCCGGGGCTTCAATATCCGGTGTAAAACTGAAGTCACCTTCCGACCACCCCAGCAGAGTATAAATCCCTTTTTCGCCAATTTGCACACCAGTTACCGCATGAACCAGGCTGCCGTATTGAAGATAAATCTCTCCGGATTTTGATCCTTGATGTATATCTAAACGCCCGGATCGGTTCCCGGAACTTAGCATTTTTAATATATCTAATAAAGAAAGTTGGGCAAGATTTCCCTTTAAAACTTCAGCCATAATACTGCTCCTCTACAAATGGTATTGATAATCACAAGACATAAATCCGAATATTAAATCAATGATCTATATCCGCTCAACAAAATTTACTTTCAGCTGCTTCATGATTTCCGAGTCCGCCTCCCAGCGACTGATCATCACGTTTATTGTCATGCGCAGCAGGGAGATGTCAATACTGGGGGTACATAACACTATTAATATTGCCTGCTCCAGATCCAGGATAAATAATTTCCGCTGCTGGAAATGAACAACCACTTCCTGCAGGTCCTGAACAGATTCATTTCCGGGTGACATCAGGTCAACACAATGACGGGCGATATTTTCCAAAGCAGACACATTAAAGTCTGCTGGCGGAGCGCTGGCAATAACCTTTGCCTGGTTATTGCATAAAAGACTTCCCCATACTCCTGTCAGTTCATTGATTTCTTTTAAACCTTGTATCATGGTCTCGCCATACTATTCAAATAAATCCGGTAATATCGCCTTGAAATTAAACCGATCGATTTGTTCCTGATATTCAATTTTTACACTATCTAAAGCAGACCTTAGGGAAACAAACAATTCCTTTCCTCCCAGAGCAGCCTGTTCGGCAAGCGTAAGCACTGTTCCACTTAATCCATCTCCGACACCCTGGCTGAAATTCTTTTTCACTTCACCGCTGAAACTTACCTTTCCCTTCAGATATGAGAATTTCGCAGCAAAAGGGTCCAGGAAAGGATATTCATCCGCTTTGGCGACTAAAGTGTCCTTAAACGTATTCAGAAAAACTCCGTCTCCCAACATACCATCAGAAACCGTTTCCACTGCGCCGATAACTGCTCCCCAAACTTCCAGCAGCTGGGGTAAATCAAAACTCACCATAATAACTTCGCTTTCGGAAAGAGCTTCTTCAATTGCCGCCTTATAAACGCTGAATGTCGCACCTGTGCTGGACGCAAACTCAATGATCCGGGGTAAAACGTTTGTACCAGAAATTTCCTCCCCCCGATTGGTTAACAGGCTTTCTATTACTTTGCCGGCCAGGATAAAGATAAGACCCTCTTGTTGACCTCCCTGAAAATTGACTTTAATATATCCAGTATGTTCCTCAGCCTGAAGTTTGGAGATTAAGGCTTCCAGACTGGTAAATTCTGTGCTGAGATTTTCAAATAATACATCACTCTTTACTACGCTTGCCAGCATGGTTACCATATCACCTTTTAATGAATAAACGCTGATTGCGCCATCTTTCTCCTTGGCTTTTGTGCTAACCAGTTTGACTGCACCCTGGCCAGAAACCAGCTTCCCGTTTATTTCTTCCACTGCATTAATAATATTTCCGTTATCCAGCAGCAGAATCCCATCATATTCCCAAAAGCTGACCTGGACACAGCCCGTGAAACTATTTTCCTTCAAGTCCACCAGCAGTTCACCAAAGTTGGTAAAAGATGTATTCAGGTTTTGGTAGACAGCATCTTGTTTGGGGAATAACATTTTCACCTTCCTTGATCAGCTGATCGATACCTCTTATAGATAGTCTGAACCGACTGCCAGACAGTCTCCGCGGATGACTTTTTCGCCAGAGTTAATATGAGCAGATTATCACCCTG
>CAZHHT010000089.1:0-13001 GCA_964532455.1 uncultured Anaerolineales bacterium | reverse complement strand
ACCGGGCCCTTTCTGAACTTGATGATTGTGTGGGGCAGGGCGGGATCATTGCCGGCTTTACGCCCAATGGTCATGCCCGCTATGTTGCAAACCTGCTCCTGGCTATGGTTGGAGAGGATAACGACGACAGACAGCTACCTATGATTGATCGCAAAATTGTCAAATCGCTGATCACTAAAGGACAGCGGACCGCTCTTTACAAAAGAATGGCGCTTGACGAGAGGGAAGTCTATTTCTTCTATACCACCCAGGGAAGGGTTGAATTTCCTTTCCAACCCAGCCTGGATGTGATCAACAGTGTTTGGAGTTGTGTTGAAGAGGGCTACCCGCCAGAACTTGCAGCTGCTCACCACTTGGCTGTGATCCCCAGGGGTACCGCTACTCATCTCAAAGCGATCGTCCGTTCCAACTTGCATGAAGAGATCACCGGCAAACAGATCGCCAAAACAGTACAGTGTAGGAAAACCGTCTAAAAAAGTGACATAAGAGATAAATATACACGAGAAAAATGGTAGAATAAGCCATATCTAGATTATAATAATCTAAATCATGTAAAACGAGGTGAGGAAATGTTTGTCAACAGGGTACAGGAATTGAGATATCTGAACGATATCCTTAATCGCGAAAAGCCCGGAAAAGCCCAGCTAGTCCTTATCTATGGGCGCCGGCGAGTCGGTAAAACGGTCCTGATTCGCAGATGGGCGGAGAAGAGTGGTGTGCCATACACTTACTGGGCAGCAGAGAAGACCACCTCTGCCATGCAGAGAAGGCAGCTCTATGCCAGGCTGCTGGATGTCAAAGAGTCCCAGGCGCCAAATTTTGATAGCTGGGGAGAGCTGTGGGAATCAGCATCTGAACTTTTGGGTAATAAAAGGCACATCCTGCTTATCGACGAGATCACCTACATCGCCGATGCAGACCCAGGAGCACTCTCATCCCTGCAGCACGCCTGGGACCAGTATTTCAAGGATTCCAACACTGCTATTGTGATCAGCGGCTCGCATGTTCAAACCATGGAAACCTTTCTAACACGGCAGTCACCCATCTTTGGTCGGCTGACAGGGCAGTGGCATCTTGAACCGCTTCCTTTCTCCAGCTTGCGGGAATTCTTTCCCCGTTGGTCTCCTGCAGAGCTTGTAAATCTGTATGCGACAGTAGGTGGTGTGCCGGCTTATCTGGAGTGGTTGAACCCGGATCGTTCCTACATCGACAACCTGAATGATGTACTGCTTTCCCCGGGAAGCATGTTTCTAGCTGAGCCCCGGTTTTTACTCTACGACGAGGTGAGAGAGCCCAGGACCTACCTCACTATTCTTAAAACGATTGGATCAGGAAAACATGCTTTTGGAGATATCAGTGACAGAAGCCTTGTTTCAACATCGAATTTGACTTCTTACCTGAAAAATCTGGAAGAAATGCGAATGGTAGAAAGAAAACTGCCAGCCACAATCAAGCCTGCCATGCGTAGCCATTCGCGTCTGGGAAGATACTATTTATCTGACCCCTACTTCCGGTTCTATTTCCGGTTCCTTGATCCGTTACGAGAAGACCTAGAGCATGACCGAGAACGGGTGTTTCGTTTTATTCAACAAGGGTTGAATTCCTTTGTTGGTTCTACTGCTTTTGAGGAGCTCTCCCGACAGTGGCTTCTCCATCAAAGCAACCAGGGGAAACTGGTTGTAAAGTTTGAGCAGATCGGCCAACACTGGAGTCGCAAAGTCCAGATCGATGTGGTAGGTATAAACTGGGACCACAAGGTTTTGCTTCTTGGGGAAAGTAAGTGGGAGAAAAAACCCCTGTCGGTTAAGGTGGTAAAGCAACTGCTCATCGATAAGACCCCCCTGGTGTTGAGGGACCTCAATATAGATCAAGGCGAATGGCGGATTCGTTATGCGTTCTTCAGTCGGAATGGATTTACTCCTGCGGCTGAGAAGATGGCGGCCAAGCACAAAGCCCATCTGGTATCTCTGGACCAGTTAGTTTCTGAAGCACCATGATAGTCTGATCCCATTTTGAAAATACCACCTATTTCTTGATTAGTAGTCAACCCCGCTGAATCGTTCAGCGGGGTTTTTTATTTTAAGAAACCAAAAAAAGGAGAAAACCCGCATGAAACAACATACCGTTACCATATCTACCCAATTTGTGAAAAATGTCAAGCGTTTGTGGGACAGCCCCTTTGCAGCCTACAAGGAGATCATCCAGAACGCGCTGCGAGCAGGGGCAAAAACGATTCGGGTTACCTACCAGGAAAATAAGCTTACCGTTGAAGATGATGGGAAAGGATTTACTGACCTGCAGTCTCTTCTGGTCATTGGCGAGTCTGATTGGGGAGATGAGATTGTTGAAGCGGCAGGGGTTGGAATCTATGCTGCTCCCGCTTTTTCAGACCGGGTGACCATCCAATCAGGTACACGGGTACTGGTCCTGTCCTCGTCCCTGTTTGAGACCGGACAGGTAGAAGAAGAAAAGAAAAAGAAATCCATCAAAGGGACCAGGGTTGTTGTAGAGGGAATTAAACTCGACAGCGCCAGGGTCGACAAACTCCGGGGTTATATAGATGCTGATTTTTACTTCAATGGAGATCAGGTCCCTCATCCCTTGGAAGGAATGGAATTCATCACCACGCCATTCGGCAAGCTTTACCTTCAGCATTATTCTGAATACTCGGCGTTTCATCAAAGCTTCTACGCGAGCGTGGTCTGGGAAGGTTACCCACTGGATACCCGGTATGTCACCTTGCCGGGAACTTGGGTGGTGGATCCGGGGGCAGCACCTGATGAGCTCAGGCCCCAGCTTCCCCACCGGGACCGGCTGATCAAAAACGATACTTATCACCAGACGATCAAAGAGATCAACAAATTCTTTAGCGACTGGGCCGAATCCCAGCTCAAGACAGTTGAAATCAAAACAATGCCAGGGCGTGGAAAGTATGAAAAGATCGCCAAACAGCTTGAGAAAGAATTTGCTTCGCAGCGGATCTCTGGAGCCCTGGTCAATAAGGCCCAGAAGTATTTCTATACCCTGCAGACTGTCCCTATCCTCGATAGTCCGGACATCAACTGGGAGGGAGCTTTTGGTTATGTTGACGGCTTTGACATGGAAAAGATCTACACCCGCAATGACCTGGTTCTCAAGGTTTCCCTTCCCTGCAGGGAATATGAGGGCTTTCTTGATATGTTGGTCAATGCCCAGGCTAAGAAGCCCCTCCAGATCTCCTACGTGGAGACTAAAAGGCAGAGCAATCTCAAGCCCATTAATCTGCATAAAGAAGATGGCGGTTGGTACTGTGACGGCTGGGAGCTGGACGGGGGATATTTGCGGGGACTGGAGGTGATGATCTGGCCCACAAAAGATGGGGAGCAGATTGTCTATACCGGGAAACCCACAGCTATTGCCCAGAACGCGCTCTCAAATGCTGAGTTATGGTCCCTGGCCCTGACCCATGTCAACGACACAACCCTATCGCAGTACTGGGGTGAGGATGGCAGCGGATTTGTGGTCCTTCCCGGCGAAGTACTGATGGATGTTTACAGGGCAGCTGGAAAGCGGGAGGAGGATGCCTGCACCTTTGTCAAACTTCAGCAGGTCAGGAAGGTGCTTACAGAATGGGGTCTCCCTGAAGAATACCGGAAGATCGCTTTGGAACATGTTGATGCTATGGAAAACGCCATCTGTGCAGCCGGATACATTCCCCCTCAAAACGCTGGTAGGATCTACACATTTTGACCCCGAACTTTGCAGTTTCTGAGATCCCCTGGTACTAAACCGGGGGATTTTTCTATCTATCCCAACTAATTCCAAGGAGAAAATTATGTACGAATATGACCACGAAAACAAAGATGAACCAATTCAATTACATGCCGAGATCATTGGACAGATGTGGCCCAAGATCGCTGGTGATATTTACCGCCAATACAAAAGTCAGGGCAGGGGTGTTCTGGCCTTGTTTATGATGGATGATTTCCCTTCCGGTTTGGAAGAAATACTGCCTCCTGGGAAGGAACCTACTGGTCGAGGAGCAGTTGGTAGTTATATTCCCAGGGACAAACTACTTCCTCTTGAGAACCTGGTTGGAGAGCAGGGTTTATTGAGTATTGATAAACAACTTGGAGAATATGACCCGGATACTACCATCGTTTTCGCCTTTATCGAAAAGATAAAAAATGATGAGGGGAAGTCCGGTGTTTATTCTGTTGGTTATTCTGTCACACCCCCGGCCTGGTTATCTCCCAAGGCGATGTCTGAAAAAGAGCCCGGAATGAATTTTCCCAGTCCCTTTGCAAAAAACGGGAATTACAACCCGATCATCAACAACCTCAACTAAAGATAAGAGCTGGAACAGGAGCCTGAGGACAGGGTCTTTTAAAGAGGCTCTTAATCAGGCTCTTATTACACCGTGGAGGTGAAGCGTGAAAATGATTTCTAACCTGATCAGTTTGATCAATAAATCCCAGGCAGATCTTCTGTTCTCCATTGCGAACGAAGCCATCTTGGCGCTGGCCGATGATGCGGAGAATAACGAACGGCATCCATTTGTGCAGGCAAACCTTGAGTGTGCCCTGGAAGACTTAGGGTCTGCGGAAAGCGATTGGAACTCAACATTCCACCCGCTTGATATGGACGAGGAAGACCGCCTTACCTATGGAGATTACTTAGGAGACCTGGAAAGAGAAGAGTCTCTTAATCCATCCTAACCCCCTAAATAAAGGAGAAAAACAATGACAGTAATGACGCTTGAACCAGTAACTATACTTGAAGTAGCACCCGAACCGGAGATATTCACCCTGTCCGGAATGGAAATTGCGCTGGTCCTCGCACAGAATGCAGCCAGGCCCAAAAGACCAGCTGACCCCTGCATCATTGAGGGGTCCTCAGAAGGGTTTAGTGATGAGCCCATAACGGCGTATCAGGACAGCCTGGATGCATCTGGATATCCCTATTGGTAAGCAGGGGCAGTGGATATCGTTTAGAATATTAATATCCATTCGCTCCTGCTGCTTACAAAAACGAAGGAGGAGTCATGTACACCACGGGGGATTTTGAATTCTTAGGATACCTGGTACAGAAAGCGGAAAACACCCTGCTTGTCCTGGTGCCAGATGATATTCCGGATGTGGAAAACACCCAGGACGATGATGCCGGGGTCTATATAAAGGCGGATACGAGCCGGATCCAACTTGAAAACGAGAGTGATCTGAATAGGTTAGAACCCGGCAGGATGGTTTTTGGGGTGGGGCAGATTTCCCTTCCGAAGGATGCCCTGCCCAGTGTTTCTCTCACGATCTTTCATGTACTGTGGCGAAAGAGGGAGGGGTTGACCATTCACGACTTCCTGGTTGAGACGATCCTTGAGGACGTACAAGTAAGCAGCCATTTGCGCAACCTGCCGGCCGGTATGAAAGCCAGCGAGGAACAGATCCGCAAAGCGCTCGCAAAAGGCATTATCCTGCCAGATGGGTATACCTACGTCAGCGACCACGAGCGGAAACACGAAAAAGAACTGAAAGATCAGGAAAAGTAAACCAATAAACTATGCCGCTACCGAGCATGTGATACACGCAAATCTAGATTTGATCCAGTTTGTTTATTAATATCAAATACTTCGCGTGTGACCAGAGTAGTGGATTGGCAATCTCTCCCCATCTTTCTACCCAGATCTTATAATACTCAGGTTTGTTTAGATGAGCCGGGACCTGTTCCGGCAGATAACCTTTTTCATCCGCCTGGGATTCTATCCAACTCAGCAGTTCCTGAGCCCTTTTTTTATTTCCCTGCTCAGCCCAATACCAGCCTAACCAGGCAGACAACAAGATCCATTCTCCACCCCCGTAAAAAATATCTCCTGCGTAGCGATGCAGCCCTTCGGTCCCGGTTAGATCCTCCTCAACTTTTTTTATAGTCGCTGCCATCACGGGATGTCCGGTATCAACCACTCCATACGGTACAGCCAGGGCAATCAGGTTGGCATCCACATCCTCTGACCCCAGGCGCTTGGTAAAGTGCCTGTTATTAACACATTGATCGAGAATTGTTTCTTGAATATCATCTATCACAGATTGATGATCAGTACCTGATAAATCACTGAAGGCCTTTATCCCAGCCTGAATAGCTGCCAGGGTATAGGTGTGAATCTGGTCGTGGAATTCTTCCCAGCAATCGGAACAGGGAAATTGCCATAAAATAGACAGATACCGAACAGCCAGTTCAGCGCTGTTCAGTACAAAATCCGGCAGGCCCTCACCAGATAAGTCCATATGGGCTTTCAGTGCCCAGAGCCAGGTCCCAATACCATCAAGCTGATTATTTGGCCATTCCCCCTGGCCTACCTGACCATCCAAAGTATAGCGCGTATGAAGGAATTCTGTTTTGGAAGGTTGACCAGTTAGTTGGACAACCTCAATCGCCCGGGAAATGACGTCAAAATTACTGGAAATCACACCTGCAGTCCATTCATGAAAGCGTCGAGCGCTGTGATGTTCTCCAACAAGGTCCATACTGTAGGCTATAAAAGCTCCATCCCGAAACCAACTGTAAGCATAGTTTTGAAAATTTGGACTGGCTATATAAGCGCCACTGGGTGCTTGACCTTCTTTGATGATCTCGATGCTGCGCTTAACTAATTCTTTCATAAAGAAATATCCTTGTCTTGAGCTGACAGCACCAGTGTTCCCCAAAATTCCAGACGGGGTATATTGACCCGGCAAACGCCGGATTCCTGGACCCATTCAATGGGATTCAACTTCCAGTCAGGTTGGTCCGGACTACCCCACCTTGCTTCCCTGATTTTCCAGGGAGTAGGGACTTCAATTTCTACATTTTCCTGAACTTCAGGTTCACTGTGAATTTGATCCCACTGAAGTTTCTTGATTCCCTTTTGATTGATAAGACAAATCGAAATCAACCCTTCTTTTATACAACAGGTTGAGACGATCCCTGCCGGAGCGCTGATGGGAACCCCCGGGGAGCGCTTTTGGGAGGGACCAATTAAATCACCGTAACAAACCAAAAAATCTTGGTAATTGAGCAGTGCATTTTCCAGGTCCAGGGAGAGTTTTTCATGTTTCGGAAAATAAGGATCGGTCAAAAGCCGTTTACCTTCTCCAAGTTCGATGCGCGTGCCACCATTGGAAAATATCACCGCATCTGCCAGGCGCACATTTGCCTTGTGTTTTGCCGGAATATAGGCCGCAATCACCACCGGTTTCTCCCCTGATAGGGTCCGGGCTTGGGAAACGATCTCCCCCAGTTCCTGGTAGGAAGTATTTGGCAGCCAGATTTCGATATACATAAAATCCTGCTGCGATACGGCCAGGGACTCAATCGGCCAGTTTTTCACGGCGTTAAATACAATTGGCGCCTGGGGATAGTTCGATTTTAAGTCATTGATAAAACTTTGGAAAGCGGTTGGCAGATCAACAATGTTTCCTACCGCATCTTGACCTTCTCTAGGTTCTCCATATTGGTCTATATGGATCCCGTCAAAGTCCAGTTCAGATAATACTCGGCCGCACTCTTTTTTAATATGCTCTGTCCAGGGGCTATTGGGAGAAGGGTCCATAATGCCCAAAAAATCTTCGAAATAGTAAGGTTTGCTTTCCGGATCATACAACGCCCAATCTGGATGTTCTTTCCAGAAGGCCAGCGAGGCTGCGTACACGGCCATATAAGGCATCGATTTGATTCCAAATCTTTTACTGTGCTGAAGGAAGAGTTTTATGGTGTCTAGCGATAATTCCCTGCCAAGGGGATCCAGGTATGTATTTTTAGGGGAGATCAACTGGTCGTGGCGGAATTGCCAATCGTAATACTGCAGACCATTGATATGGAAGCGAAGCAAATCTTTAAGGGTCTTTTCAATATCTTTTCGATCGGGGAAGAAATCACTCAGGAAACCGTAGCGCGGAAATTCAGTCCAATCATCCAGGATGTCAAAGGCGGTTGTGGTTGTTCCCAAAAGAATACCACCCGAGTCTGTCAGCTCCGCCAGGACTCCAAATCCGCCTTTGATCCCAGCCGGTGGGGACCAGCTGAGGATCAAATCAGAAAGATTCCCGGCGTTGTTGATAATTTCAACCAGATCATCAACCGAGTTAAATATGTGCCATATTTTTAAGTTAATTTCCAAGGGGAAATCCAGCTGGTCAGAGTCAGCCAAAACAAGCTGAAACAAGATATCCTGGCCGGGTTTAAAAGAACCTTGGAGGGGAAGGAGAAAGAAGTCAATCATCATTACCCCTTTATCCCGGAAGCAGAAATTCCGCGAATAAAGTGTTTCTGGAATACAGCAAATACAATTACCACCGGAATTATTCCCATAATGGAGGCGGCAAAGACCTGTCCCCATTCAGTAAGATGCTGGGACTGAAACAGAGCGATAGCAATCGGCAGGGTTCGTTTGGTGGTTTCCTTGATGGCAACATTGGCCCATGGGAATTCTTCCCAGGCGAATAAAAAGGTGAAAATAGTGACCACTGCCAATCCAGGGCGGGATAAAGGCATGACTATTTTCCAGAAGATTTTCCAGCGGCTGGCGCCATCTACCAGGGCAGCTTCCTCAATTTCTTTTGGCAGCCCTTCAAAATATCCCCGCAATAGGAAAGTCTGCATGGAAAGATTCATGGTGATATAGACCAGGATCAAACCAAGGAATTTGTCTGGTAAATCCAAAAATTTGGCAACTATAAACTGAGGGATAATTAACATCACCGGGGGAACCATCATGCCGGAGAGCAAAAAATAAAACAGAAATTCTTTCCCTCGAAATTTGAGCCTCGCAAAGGCATAGGCCATCAGGGATGAAACCAGCAATGTGGAAGCAGTCGTCACAACCGCAACAAAAAGACTGTTCATAAAATAAAGGCCAAACTGGTCAGTTTGTAAAGCTTTCTGATAATTTATCAGGGATATTTCTGAGGGCCATAAGCGGGGGGGAATCTCAAAGATAAAGGCCTGCGGTTTCAGGGAGGTAATTAGCATATACCAAAACGGCAGTAAGACAATCACTGTCCCTGCCAGCAGTAGAAAATATGTCAAGCTTTTTGATAGTAGGTTTTTCCCGGGTCTGTTCATTTATGCTTGCTCCCGATTCCGCAACAAACGTATCTGGATCACGGAGATAATAAAAACAATAATCGTCAGTAGATAGCTGATGGCAGACCCGTAGCCAAACTCCAGGTTGCCAAATGTTTCTTCGTACATCAGGGTCAGGATAAAATGCGTTTGATCTAATGGATCTCCTCCATTAGTGAGCAGCAAATTGGAGATATATGCATTTAATGCACCCGCTGTAAGCACAACTAACAGATAGATCGAGGTCTGTCTTAACATGGGAATAGTGATGTATCTGAATTGTTGGAGTCGATTGGCGCCATCTACAAGGGCAGCTTCATAGATCTGGATCGGAATCGCCTGCAAACCCGCCAGGAAAATGACCGCTGTCCAACCTACCCCTTTCCAGATTCCAAGCAGGTGAATGGGAATAAAAGCCAAAACAGGATCCGCCAGCCAGAGAATGTTGTGGTCAATAATATGCAATATATCTCGCAGTAGGAAGTTTATTAACCCAGCCTGCCCTGAGAACATATATTCAAATAACAAACTGACGATCACCCAGGAAGTGATAACCGGCAGATAATAAATTACCCGGAAAGCTGCTTTTCCCCGGATTTGTTGATTCAGTAATATTGCCACCAGTAAACCAAATACCATCTGTCCTGGGACAGTCACCAGTGTATACATTACATTATTCAGAACCGCTTTCCTGAAAATGGGATCTCGGACGGCTTCCAGGTAGTTGGCTAAACCAACCCAGGTGGATTTTTCCGGGAAGACAATATTCCAATCGAAAAAACTGATCCGGAAAGAATAGATCATCGGACCTATGATAAATGTCAGGAAAAGTATAAATCCGGGGAGTAAAAACAGGGCGGCCTGGATACTCTGATTGGTTTTATTTTTGAGGGTGATCATATTAAATCTGCCGCAATAATTTCAGAATTATCTACTTCCCGGCCAGGAATAACCAGAGAGGAAGAAGAAGTGTAGAATGTGCATTACACACATTCTACACTATCAA
Organism: uncultured Anaerolineales bacterium; assembly: GCA_964532455.1. Lineage (GTDB taxonomy): Bacteria > Chloroflexota > Anaerolineae > Anaerolineales > UBA11858 > B10-G9. Next base: position 2,923 of record CAZHHT010000089.1, on the reverse strand, counting down.
AGTCATTCAAAATTTAGGGGATCAAATACTATTCTGCAAGCAGGGCATCGATTTCCAGAGCTGCCTGATCGAGAGCTTCCTGCACGGTTTGGTCACCACGCAACATGCGCTGGAATGCATTATTGATGGCTCCATCCATTTCGCCCCATTTGGGATGGGGGACACGGGCTTGGGCTGTTTCTAATTGCTCCATGAAAATTTCAAAGTGAGCCGGCATGGATGGGTCGCCGGTGAGGGCTGCCAGAGTGGGCATAACACCAACTTCAGCCAACATTTTCTGTGCTTCTTCACCCATTAAGAAACTTACCCAGGCCAGAGCCTGTTCAGTATTCTCGGTGGTTTCAAATACCACAACATCCTCTCCGCCAACTACGGAACTGGTGGTTCCATCGGCGCCGGTCGGGATCAGGGCAAAGCTGGTCTCGAAGTCTGGATAGTTACCAGCATAAATGTCAACCATCCAGGGTCCGTCGATAATCATGCTGTAAAAGCCGGTTGCATGACCGTCAGCTGTGCCGACACCACCACCCAATAAATTGGGAGAAATGCAGCCTTCATTAAAGAGGTCAGTGAGCATAGTGAATGCGGCCACACTTTCCGGCCCGTTGGTATAGCCTTCTGCGGTAGTGATCATCTCGTCAACAACCTTGCCGCCCATGGCGTAAAATACCGGGGCTGGAGCCCAGAAGTAGGTTCCACCCAGCGCGTAACCATACTGGGTTTCACCTTCGGTGAGGGCACAGGCTGCTGCTGCAAATTCATCCATAGTGGTCGGGACTGCGAGCCCTGCTGCGTCAAAAGTTTCTTTGTGCCAGAGAAGAATCTGGGTGTTGGTATTTTGGGGTAATCCGTAGTAGGCACCATTCCAATAATTAGTGGAAAGAGGTCCGGGGAATACCGCTGCTGCGATGTCATCAAAACCTTCCAGAACGCCATCGAGCTGTTTCAGCGCGCCCTGGTCTGCAAATTCAGGAACCCAAGCGATATCCATCCGGGTTGTATCGGGAGCCGAACCACCGGCAAGACCGGTCAAGATCGCGGCTTTAAAATCGCTGTACGCAAAACGGGTGGGCGCAACAGTCACGCCTGGGTTGGCTGCTTCAAAGACAGCAATTAATTCATCCAACTTCTCCGTCTCAGCATCGCTCATTGTGTGCCAGTATGAGATTTCAACAGGCACTACCTCGGCGGCCTCTTCTTCGGTTTCCTCTACTGTGGCTTCCTCAACAACTTCTTCAACTACAGCTTCTTCGACAGGTTCTTCCACTGGCGCCGGGGCACAGGCGGAAATTAGAAGGACCAGAACAAACATGATACTTAGGACTGCTAATATTTTCTTAGACATTTCTCGCTCCTTACATAAATCAAAGTTTGACAACATTCTTCGTGTAATCCGGTTGTTAGTATTTCCATGTACCTCCTTGACCAGCAGACTTCGTTTAGTGAATGAATTAACTAACTTAAAAAAAATATTAACCTTCGGGGACTGTAGATTTCCAGCGATTAATGGGGGAGGCAAAAAAGTCCTGCAGCATCAGGCTGGCAGCACCCACCGCCCAGGCATCGTCGCCCCAGGGGTCAATCCGCACTTCGGTATCATTCCTTAATGTGGCCATGGTGTATTCTTTTATGGCAGCCGTCATCGGTGAAAAAATTAGATCTCCTATCCGAGTGCCTTCGCCGCTTACGAGAACCAGTTCAGGATTAAAGATATTAATCAGGTTGGCGATTTCACGGCCGAGCACTTGGCCCGCAGCTGTAAATAATTTAACTGCCCCCGACTGGCCTGATTCCGCGAAGTTTATTAACTCATCCAGGGTTGTAAATGGATCCAGTTCACCATGCTCTACAGCACCCTGTCCGGCTAGGAGCAGGGCAGGTTCAGCCACAAAGGTTTCCAGGCAGCCCTGTTTTCCACAGCTGCAGGTTGGGCCAGCCGGGTCTACCACGATATGGCCAAATTCCCCGCTGCCCCCATGGGATCCTCGGTAGAGTTGTCCGCCGACAACAATTCCCAAACCTATCCCACGGCCGATGGTCACGGTCAGAAATTCGCTCACACCCTGCCCGGCACCGTAAAGCAGTTCCGCCATAGTGAGGGCTTTGACGTCATTATCAATATGCACAAGGGTTTTGAGCCGGTCCTGTAGCATGGCACCCAAGGGTACATCACGCCAGCCGAAAAATGGATGCTGGCGGGAAACACCGTTTTGAGCGTCCACCACACCTGCCAGGCCCAGACCCACGCCTCGTAGTTTTTTGCGGGGCACACGGGCTTTTTTTAACAAGGCAGTGACGGTTTCAGCGATTTTTTCCACGATCTGTTCCGGCTGACTTCCTTCAAGGGTTGTGATCTGGTTGCTGAGCACCTTGGCGCTCAAGTCTGTGAGAGCGCCGATGATCTGCTGGTCGGTCAGTTTTAAACCCACCACGTAACCGCCGCCCGGATTGATTTCTAATAAAATTGGCCGTCGTCCACCACTTGACTCCCCCTGTTTGGTTTCCTGGATCAACCCCTGCTCAATCAGTTCCGCAGTAAGATTGGTGATCGAGGCCGGGCTTAGTCCAATTAATTGTGATAGGGCAGCGCGGCTTATGGCACCTTCCGCGAGGATGGTGTTTAACACCGTAGAGCGGTTTAGTCCGCGGATCAATTTTCGATTACCTAAAAGGGGTTTGTCATTCATGAGTTCATTTATTTAGTGAATGAAGTAAGTTGATTATACAGATAATAGAATGCCCTGTCAAGTGGTTGGAAGCTGAGAAATGTCACCTTCTGGATGGTGACTTCCCCGATCTAGTTCTCAATAACTAACAAAAGAAATGACCTGACCATAATCCCGGCTGAAGGAGCAGCCGGGGTTTTCGATTTAATTTACCCTCACTCAAAAAGGAGGAACACATGATCCCTGTATCACTGTCT
>CAZHHT010000088.1:0-13262 GCA_964532455.1 uncultured Anaerolineales bacterium | reverse complement strand
CGCACCGAAGTTTGCAAATCCCGCAAAGAAGATTGCAGGTTTTGGATATCGTTTTTTACTTGCTCAGCAAGACTTTGATTTGACATAACAGCTCCTTATTCAGATGAAGGGATTACTTTATTCTAACTGATTTTTCCCATTGTCGAAACGCGGAAAATACCCTTTAAGGAAGCTTCGCGAGGAAAAGGAGTGATTTGTTGCCAGACGTCCACCAGGAACCATAAATTGACTAATAAATCCTCTCTGGACAATAACTTCACCCCGCATCCGTAGCTCAATGGATAGAGCCCTTCGATATGCATTCGCACTGCTTATGCTACTCAGGACAGGCGTCTGACTTCGAAATGGATAGTAAAGCTGAAAATAGCTTATAGGGGGGTAAAAAATTTCCATCCTCTCGACAAATTACCCAATAAAGTATATCAGGGGCACAAAATCTATCCCTTCCGTCCCAATTACACCAAGAATTATTCTCTAAATAAATGGAAAGGCGACTTGTTTTTAGAATCACTCGCGGTTCGAGCCCAATACCGCCAAATAAAAAAAGGGGCTGTCCCAAAAGTAAGGCGAGTGGTGGGGAACAAGCTTATTTCGCTAAATTTCACCCTCAGGGTGGGGGAAAATACTCATAATTGATCAAATATTCATCTCATCTTGGGGGGTCTTTTGAGAATATGGACTTTTCAGACAGTCCCTTTTTTAATGAGGAATAGTTTATCATTGGATCTAGATCAATGAAGAGGAATAATCCAGGTATACTGCCATATAATTGAGTCCAGGAAATCAACAATTCAGGCCAAGCCCACCTGAAAAACCCATTAAAAAAAACAGATTTGTAACCTGGAGTAATCATGAACTTTTTTGCAATATTATTCGCTCTTTTACCTGTGTTGGTCATCCTGATACTTTTGGTCTGGCGACACACGCCTGCAGATATTTCTGGAGTGATTGGCTGGATCTGCGCCGTGCTGGTCGCCTGGCTGTACTTTAAGACCCCACTCGCAAACACGCTGCTCATCAGCCTGGCTGGATTGGTGGCTTCGCTGCCTATTTCGATCATGGTTGGCACATCACTGTTGCAAATCACAATTATGAAAGAAGCAGGAGCCATTGACCGGGTGGTGGCATTTATTAAAACCATCGCTCCGGGAAATCAGGTCGCCCAAATTCTGATTCTCAATCTAGGCATAGGCACCCTGCTGGCAGCATTGGGAGCAACCCCGGTCTCGATTCTGCCACCGATCATGCTGGCACTCGGTTATTCTTCTTTTGTAGCTATTGCCCTTCCTTCTCTGGGCTACGATGCGCTCTGCACATACACCTTGCTTGGTATTCCTGTAGTTGTTTTTTCTAATTTTGTTGGATTGCCGGTTAACGAAGTCGGCGGTTATTTTGCCCGCTTCATGCCGGTCATCAGTACCTGTATTGCCCTGGCTATGTTGTGGCTGGCCGGAGGCTGGAAATTGCTCTGGCGAGGATTTTTTCCCACCATCATTGCTGGAGTGACTGCGGGACTTATAGCCATTGCGATGAATGCCCTGGGGATGGTGACTCTGACAGGGATTGCTGCAGGACTGGGTGTGGTGGTTGTGATGTTGGGTTATCTTAAGCTTACCGGGCAAACCCTTAGAGACCGAAGTTTGATGGCAGAAATTGATAGGTCTGCCGAAGTTAAATTATCTCTGACCGCAGCGATATCGCCCTGGATTATCCTGACGTTTTTTGCCTTGCTGGTCAATGCCCCATTCTTACCCTTTTTTGAGCTGACTTTTAACCGCTGGATCATGCCAGTCACCATTATCCCTGGTTCCCCAGAAAAATTGCGTATAATGTGGCAGGCATATTTCTGGATTCTGGCCAGCACATTGATCGCATTACCTTGGTTAAAAATAAAGAAATCCACTTTGAGAACATCCTTTCAGCGCTGGCTCAAACGCGCTCCTCGCCCTATGCTGGCATCCGCTGTATTCTTTTCGATAGCCTTCATCATAATCCATTCTGGGAAAAATGCAGATTGGCAGCTGCTTGAACCTGCTAACAACATGGTTTTTGTAATTGCAAACGCTGCCAGCCAGGCTTTTGGCGGGTTTTATCCCTTTGTTACACCTTTCCTAGGCCTTTTGTCCGGGTTCATTAGCGGTTCAGAAACTTCGGCGATTGCCATGCTGACAGCCATTCATCTTTCTACGGCGGAAAAAATTGGGGCGTTCGGGCTGCTGATTGCCGCTGCCAGCGGAATCGGAGGTGGACTGGCAAGTGTCATCTCACCAGCGAAATTACAGAACGCCGCTGCCAGCATCGACCGGATAGGCGAGGAAAGCCAGGTTATCCGGGTAACCTTTGTTATCTCCCTGGTTATCACTGCGATTGCTGCTGTCATGACCATACTTTGGGCTTAAAACAAATCTTTATAGTTATCCTTTTACAATAATCAGTTGGAAGGCCGGTTCTAGATACTCTAACACTCCTGCGTTGGAATTGCAGGATAGAGGTCTGGATTTTTCCCCTAATTGCTGATACCCAACACTCTTGTATTGGGATTGTGGGATGGGGTTTTTGATTTGGATTCTTCCTCTCACGCTTATGTCCATCAACGCTCAATTGAAAGGTACTGAGCAGGGCCGAAAGCACTTGATCGTTTGCGATTCAATTCTGTGGTTAATTACTTGATTAAAATCCCAATATGTATTATTCTAATACTAGAATAATACAGGGATAGAAAATGACCAACGCAGAATTAGCCATCCTCAGCCTTATTACCGAAAATCCCCGCCACGGATACGAGATTGAACAAACAATCGAAGAACGCGGTATGCGCGAGTGGACTGAGATAGGTTTCTCCTCGATTTACTATTTGCTTAAAAAGCTGGAGAAAGCTGGGCTGCTTGAGAGTCAGCTTATCCCCACCCAGGGACGCGGTTCGTCGCGGCGGGTGTACCAGATCACGTCGGAGGGAAGAAGGGCATTATTAAGTGCCACGCTGGAAGCCCTTTCTATTCCAAAACAAAACTTTCCGTCCATTTTGTTAGGGATAGCAAATCTGCCCCTCGTATCTCAGGAGCAAACCAAGGGAGCGCTGCGATCCTATCGCGAGGGATTGGCAGAACGTCTAGAACAGGTCGCGGCGCAGGCTGAATCCCAACGACCTCTACCAGATTATGTCGATATACTTTTTGATTACAGCCTGATGACCCTCGAGGCTGAAAAGAATTGGGTTACGAAGGTTATCCAGAAAATGGAGGATGAACAATCGTAAAGGAATATCTAATAATCAATCTGTTTGGATTTTTGCTTGGAAAAGAATAATTAATGGAGAATAAAAATGTCTAAAGTTGATTTCAAAAAAACATTGAAGCAGTACTATATCCCCCCGATAAAATTTGTGACTGTAGATATGCCTGAGATGCAATTTATCATGGTCGATGGGCACGGCGATCCCAACACAACCCAGGAATACAAAGATGCAATCGAGGCACTCTACGCAGTGGCTTACAAAATGAAATTTATCAGTAAAAAGACTCTGGAAAAAGATTACACTGTCCCGCCGCTGGAGGGACTCTGGTGGGCGGAGGATATGGCAACCTTCCTCACTCGTGAGAAATCCCACTGGGACTGGACGATGATGATCATGACCCCGGAATGGATTAGCGATGAAATATTCGATGAAGCTATCAGGCAAGTGCGCCAGGCGAAAGATCCCACCTCACTGGATCAGATCCGGCTGGAACGATATTATGAAGGACTCTCGGTTCAGATTATGCACTTTGGCTCCTATGATGATGAGGGTCCTGTTCTGTCCCAAATGCACAGCGATTTCATTCCGAATAATGGATTTGTAGAGAATGGCAAACATCACGAGATCTATCTCAGCGATCCGCGTCGCGTCGTTCCGGAGAAATTAAAGACTGTATTGCGGCAGCCGGTTCGCAAAGCTTAGCTGATAAATCAATAATCGCCCTGGTTTTTCAGGGCGATTAAGGTCTGTAGTCAACAAACTCAAGTTATCTTTCTTCGCAGAACAACCACAACCAGAAAAATCAGGATTCCTGTCAGTGCCCAGCCGAATCTAAGAAAAATAATCATCCAGATGCGGAAAGTCAACTCGTCAATGAGTTGTAAAGATTGTTAGGGTTGTGCTTCCAGGCAGCACACTCAGTGGCGCAGCGTTAGCATATGGTGCTCACGAAGGCTCTTCTCATCGCCTACCTCAAAGCCGGACTCCTCAGCAGCATGCAGTGTGATGTTAATAGGCATAAACTCGTCATCGGGGAAAACGTATGTGTTGCAGACAATTTATTCTCATTTTCAAATTGTCTGTTAATCGAATTTTTTGAGGACATGCTGCACTAATCGAGCCGGCTTTCTATCCCAAAAAGACTGCCAACGGCCTGGAAAAACTCGGGGAGGAATTCCTTCTGCAGACGCGACCAGCGTACTGACAGGACAGCCAACAGAAAGGCTATCGCCAACCAACTAAAGAACGTTGCCTCTCGAAAAACCACATCCCCCAATATCACGTATGGCAAGGCATAGATGGGCCAGGCTAATTGGTGCGAGTGCATCACCCATGTGCCCAAGAGAGCAAGTACAATCGCAGACCCGACCAAACCCGAAAGGTACTCACTGAAAAACAAGTAGGCGGTCACTCCCAAGGAAGTGGTGAGATCGGCCTCGGCATCGTGACTCCCTACCCAGGTGATTTGGTTGTTGGTATCGTGGCGAGCTAGAGGACCATCCACAAAGTCGGTAATCCAGCAGAGTAAGACAGTCAAGACGGCGAGAGGTAAAGCATCAGGGCCAAGTATCATTCCCAATCCTGCAAGCCCGAAACCCATAATCACCCGGCTTACTGTCAAGAGGTCTGCTAAAGGTCTTGTATGTTGGAAATTGAACATCATACATCACTTCCCTATGCGCTGTTTGAGATACAGCTCAACACAACAAAAATATCCTTCGCGGTCGGTAATTCAGCGGTGCAGATTTATTACCTGCTTGCTGAATGGTTTTTCGCTGATGCAACTAAGCCAAAAACTCGAACCTATAAGTCAGGGGCTGCCTTCTGGTTCAGACTTTGATTATGTGTCTTGTAAACGCCAGTAAATTGTCCCCTAAAAGTGATCATTTTTCCACTTTTTGTCCACCTGGCCTCTGTGTATTCCCAGATTGGTGAGGACGGCAGTGGCAGATTCGAAGATTTAGCTATTGCGTTCTTAAGTCTCCTAAGGCACGGGGAGATAAATATCTATATTCCAGCAGCAGCCCATTAATAATTGAGTTCAATGTTCCAGATATAGCCGTCCAATTCACGGCTGTCTCGTCAACCATAGCCTGGATCATCAGGCCTTCGAATATAGCGATGAGTATATTTGCAAAAGCTTTCGAGTCTACAGGTTTGAATATTCCGTCGGCGATTCCTTCTTCGATGAGTTGGGTTAGTGGCTGGCGTATTTGTACATATAGCCTATTAATTAATTGGTTAAAATCTTGGTCGCGCAAATTTTGTGCCCAGACATCCGTCATCAGAGAGCTAAGCTCACGGAAAGTGTCAGAGGTGGCACCTGCCACTAAATTTAATAATATACTTGTCAGTTTTTCATAGGTCGTGGAACCTGTGGCGGTCGTGATTGAAAAAAGCCCGAACTCATCTATAAACCAATCAAACAAGTCCAGGAACAAATCTTTTTTGCCGTTGAAATGAACGTACAATCCACCTTTACTTAGGCCCGCCTCCTGAACGATATCATCCATAGTGGTTTGGTGATAACCTTTATTGTTAAAACAAACCAAGGCTGCTTTGAGGATATGAATTTTCCGATTGGCTAAAGTTTCAGGTTTGAGTTTGGGCATAAAATCTTTCCTTGCAAAACGACTGGTTAGTCTTTATGTATTATACAATAGATCAGGAAATTTATCAATAAAACACAGCAGCAGGACAAGCTGGTTAGCTCATCCTGCTGCTGTCTGAAAATATCAAGAACCGTTATAGAGGCTTTTGGCTATTCTCTTTTTGAAAATGAGGAAAAGGTAGGCATTACAAACCCAACCACCAATGTCCATCCGAGCCAATCTCCCCAGCGGGTATTTAGCGTATTTCCTGGCATAGTGAACACCTTGCCCTCGATAACACCGTGCTGGTTGATCTCACCCGGCCTGGCCTTCTTCGCCTATGCCAACAACCTGGCTAAAGTCACCTGACAACATAATGGAGCTAGTATGACAAATATAAAATTCATGACCCTGCTCTGACTTTTTGCAATTTCCTTCGCTTGCAACTTAATCGAAGCTTCCCACGCCATTGAAGCAGCCAAAGTCCTTCGCGTCTTCGCCGCAGGTGGGGAGGTGAATGCGATTAAAGAAATTTTGAATTATTTATCCACAAAGTAAACAGTATAATAACGCTATGAAACATCTATCCAAGCGAAAAATCTTTACCCTGGTACTCTTTTTTATTGGGCTTTTGTCCGCTCTTTGGTTCTTAATTCCCAGACCAACATTTGCCAGCGAAGCTGAATCCGGATATCTCATTACAGGACATTTGTTTGATCCCCAGGGCCAGCCCGTCGTCACCGCTGAAATCAGTGCCCACATACCTGATGAAGAAAAAGCAATCGCCGAGGCGGAAAGCCAGGAAGACGGTTCCTGGGTACTGGTGCTCGACTATGTTCCTGAAGAAGTATCTGTCCATATTCAGCGTCACCACTTTATTGATCAGGTGATTGAGCTGGATGTGGTAGATTTGGCTAATTTAAAGGAAATGAGCATATTACGTATTGAGGAATTATCTCTAGAACGAAAAGTAACTGCTGGGTTCTGGATTGCAACAGCTATTTTTATCATCGTGCTGCTGCTGATTGCTTTTGAAATATTACACAGCACCACCGCCGCACTGCTGGGCGCCTCGGCCGTGCTTCTGGTCTCAGCACTCGGGACAGCATTTGCCCCTTCCTTGTATATCCTCAATTTTGAGCGCGCTTTGACTTATATCAACTGGGAAGTAATCTTCCTGGTGATGGCGATGATGATTGTGGTTGCCGTGATCGAAGAGACCGGTATCTTTCAATGGACGGCGTTCCAGGCTTATCGATTAAGCAGAGGACGCAGTTGGGTGCTGGTGTTGATTTTGATGGGGTTCACAGCGGTTGCCTCGGCCCTGCTCGATAATTTCACCACCATGCTCTTGATGACACCTATCAGTTTGCAGATCGGGCTGGCGCTTGGTATTAACCCGCTGGCATTAATCATCCCCGAAGTTCTGGCTTCGAATGTAGGGGGCATCTCGACCCTGATCGGAACGCCGACAAATATCTTGATCGGGGCATCTGCCGGGATTGGGTTCAACGATTTTTTGATAAACCAAACAGTTGGCGTATTGGTTGCGCTGATAGCAATGGGAGCTTATGTCATCTGGCATTACCGAAAGGAGTGGGCTAAAGTCAGCGGGGGGATCTCCGAGACGCTGTACAAGAAACTAAAAGAGAACGGGCGCATCCGTGACCCAGATGCCCTCAAGAAGTCGGGGGTAGTGTTTATGTTCACCCTTCTTGGTTTTGTACTCGGCGAACGGATTCATGTGGTACCGGCTGTTCCAGCGATTATCGGTGCCACGGTTTTGCTAATTTGGCTCAAACCCGATATTCATCAAATGATTAAGGCGGTTGATTGGACAACCCTGGTTTTCTTTATGACCTTGTTCATGGTCGTTGGGGCTGTGCAGGAGGTGGGCCTGATAGCCCTCGCGGCGAAAGCCATCAGCAAGATTGTTGGCGATAATTTGGGGTTGTCTATTTTTGTGATTGTGATTGGGGTCGGCTCGCTCTCGACCGTTATTGCAAACATTCCGCTGGCGGCTTCGATGCTGCCAGTGGTTGACTTTTTGTCCGGCTCTATTCCGGGGGCCAGCAGCAAGGTTTTGTATTATGCGCTCTCAATGGGCGCTGCCATGGGCGGCAACGGGTTTATAATTGGGGGCGAAGCAAATCTGGTCACGGCAGGCATCACCACCCAGGCAGGTTCCCCAATTTCGTTTAAGGAATTTTTCAAGATCGGTTTACCAATTACCTATATTACATTGTTCATTGGCTATCTATGGCTGATGATTCGTTTTGGAGCCTTCTGAGAGGACAATTATGAAAACTATTCTATATCCCACTCGCGGCGGTCAGACAAGTTACCTGAATCAGGATGCTGTTATAGCACTCGCCAAGGAAGGGAATGCAAAGCTGATTTTCCTCTATGTCTCAAATGTGAAGTTTTTGGAAAAACTGGGTTATGTCAGCCACGCCAGGGTAGTTGAGGAGGAATTGGAAGAGATGGGCGAGTTCCTGCTCGCCATGGCTTGCGAGCGCGCTGAAAATGCCGGATGGAAAGCCGAGGCAGTTATCCGGCAAGGTGTTTTTCTGGAAGCGGTGAATGAAGTAATCCATGAGCATCAGGTTGATACTTTTGTAATCGGTGCGCCCGGTTCCACCCATGCGGTAACCACAACGGATTTTCTACAAAATTTGATCCGGGAAATCAAGGAAACAAATAAAATAGAAGTTTTAGTCATTCAAGATGGCCATTTGATTGACCTGTAACAGTCAGGGATAATTGTTTAATAACAGGATGGGCTAACCCCGCTGACAATGATTTTCACAGAACTGGGGAAGAGCCTGTTCAGTTTTCTGGTTTATACTTTTGCGATGGGTAGAGGTGAGTCCTTGCTCCCCTGCTGAAAGACGCTTTTTCTGGGGAACGATAGAGGTCCCCTGCACAAGGGGATTTAACTTATCAGGGTCTTCCCAGTCAATTTTGGGATCGTGATTACAGAAATTATATTCGTTATAAAATTCCACTTTTGGCTGCCGCTGCGACCGCCGCGGCGCGAGCATCAACATTGAGTTTTTGGAATATATGGCTGAGGTGTGCTTTGACTGTACGCTCTGTAATCCCCAGTTTGTAGGCGATTTCTTTGTTCCGTGCCCCCTCCGCGACCATCTGCAGAACTTCAAATTCGCGTTCTGAGAGGGGATTTTCAATGTTGTTTTCTATCCCTGGCTCTTCCGATTGATAGCTGAGTGCCTGCTGCAATATCTCCGGTTTAAGCAGAGTTTCTCCACGCGCGGCGGCATGAATCGTGTTAATCAGCGTTTGGCGGTCGGTGTCTTTAAGCAGGTAACCGCGCGCGCCCGCCTTTAAGCCGCGCAGCATCAAATCGTTCTCTTTGTAGGTTGTCAAGATAATGATGGCAATCTCAGGATGAGTCCTTCTCAGTATTTCGATAGCGGTGATTCCATCCATGACCGGCATTTGCAAATCCATCAGAACTACATCCGGGATGTATGCGTCCACTTGGGCAAGGGCTTCTTCCCCGTTTGCGGCTTCAGCAACCAGATCAATCTCCGGGATAGTGTCGAAAATCAGGCGCATCCCCTCCCTGATAATGAAATGATCATCAACGATTAATATGCGGATATTTTCTCTCACCATCTATCTCCAGTCTCATCCAAAGAAAAGATGAATTCGACGGTTGTGCCTTCATCAGGGGTGCTAACCAGCGTGTAACTGCTGTTAGTCAGTTGAGCGCGCTCAAAAAAACCTTGTAAGCCAAAATGCCCCTGGGGAGGGATTTGCTCGGGGTTGAACCCAACCCCATCATCCTGAATGACCAACTTGAGCGTATTTCCGCTTTGGACAACGGCGACGCGGGCAGACGCTGTTTGGGCGTGTTTCTGAATATTTGTCATTGCTTCGTGCAGAACACACCGGGCATGGTGCTGGATATGTTGGGGTAGCGATTTTTCAGTCTCTAAGTGGATGTTTAGTTCATAACTGGTTTTTTCCAGTACATTAAATTGTTCGACCAGTTTTTCAACGGTCTTTTGAAAGTCTGTATGTTCGTTTCGCAGGTCTTCAATTGCGGCACGGGATTCGCTGAGTGTATTGCGGGCACGGTTTAATGCTTGGATGACAACCTTCTCAGCTTTTAAATGTTCGCGTTGCTGTTGATTGGCTTTTATCGCTTCCAATTGCAAGATCAAACCAGACACACCCTGAGCCAGGGTATCATGTAGTTCACGCGCCATACGTTCTCGTTCAGACTGGAGGGTGAGCGATTCGTTGCGGGCTGCAAAGGCGGCAAGTTTGGCATTTGCGCTCTCCAGTGTCTCGGCCAATTCTTCGGCTTTTTGGCGTTCCTTGAACTGTTGGTTATAGACGATCATTAGCAGGATGACAACTCCTCCATTGACTAGAAGTGCTGAAAGAAAAGGAAGAACAATATCAGGTTCAACCCTGGTAAAGAAGATCCCCAGCAAGATACTCAGATATAAAAGCCCCAGATATAATGCGGGGCGGGTATTGCCCCATAAGCCCAGGGACTCTCCGATGATCGAGATGATCGCTGAACCAAGAAAACTAAGACCGAACAAGTTTGTATCTGAACCATAGGGCAGATTGGCGATGACGACGATCAGAATGGTTTGCGCGATGTAATAGAAGACCCGCCATCTCCTGCGCTGGCGATGGAATTTTCTTAGATTGAACCAGTATAGCCCAAGATGGGCACACATTAGGATCGCGCCCAATGCGGCAAGGGCGGGTTGGTCGGCTTTCCAGTTTGCATAAAAGCCAATTATTCCCATGCTGCCCAGCAGGATGGTGATGAAAATATAAAAGGGGAGTCCGATGAATTTATCTTTGCGGGTGATTATTTCAGCCATGTGTTGATTGTACTTTATTTGATCGGGTTGGGTATTGTACAAAAGGACAATGTCCTCTTGTACTGTTTTTTTCACCAGAAGTACGATGTGGATTTAGGCAAGAATGGATACACTGAGGGGGAAATTTATCAAAACAACTTTCGGAGGAATTTATGAACACCCAACAAAAACAAATTAATTTCCTGTGGTTAGCGCTTTTTGCCCTGTTGACCCTTTTCGTAGGCGCTCGCTGGAACTTCCCCTTGGCGGCATGGATCGCGCCGGTCTTTGCCCTGCGTTTTTACCGCAGCAGCGAGAAAGGCGGCCGTCCCTTTTTGTGGTTGTGGCTGGCAACGGCCGTACCCACCACCATAGCCTGGAACGGCGCTACCGCGATGGGTTTTTGCATCCGATGGCAGAGCCTTTTTTCTTTATATTCTTTGCCGGGTTAATCTCATTGATACCCTACGTAGTGGACCGCCTTTACTACCGGCGGTGGGCAAAAGAGGGGCATTCGACCTTCTGGCTCACTCTCGTTTATCCGGTCAGTGTCACCGCGATAGATTTCTTCTCCGCTTCTGGCAGCCCTTTCGGTTCCTTTGGTGCTGCGGCGTATTCCCAGACGGGTTTCACCGCCCTGATGCAGCTGACAGCTTTCACCGGGATCTGGGGCATTCCCTTCATCGTTGGCTGGTTTGCCAGTGTGGTTAATTACTTTTGGGAAAGCGGTTTTCAGTGGACAAAAATACGCAGCGGTGCGTTGACCTTTGCCGCAGTGCTGGTTTTGGTCTTTGGATTTGGCTTTGGGCGAATGCTGCTAGCCGAACCTGCCGAGCAAGAAGTGAAGATCGCGGGGTTTTCTTTACCCGAAGAACAACTGGTCTCTGTGCTTGGATTGGGGCAGGGCAGTGAAGAAGAAGCCTTCCGTGAAGCAATCGCTGAACTGCATGCGAAACAATTAGAAGGGGTGCGTGATGCGGCACAAAATGGCGCCCTGATCGTAGTTCTGCAAGAGGCTGCGGGAATGGGTTTCCGCGAAGAAGTGGAAGGCTTTCTGGCAGATGCCTCAATTGTTGCCCGGGAAGAAAGCATTTACCTGGTATTGCCGACTGCAACAATGGACCCTGCAGGTAAAGAACCCTTCCATAATGTTGTTCACATCATTGATCCCAATGGCGATGTTGTTCTTGAACATTACAAATACGGCGGCACACAATTTGAAGGCTCCATTGCGGGCAGCGGCGAGCTGCAAACTGTGGAAACTCCGTTTGGCAAATTGAGCGCTGTGATTTGCTGGGATGCTGATTTCCCCGCGACTAATAAGCAGGCTGGGGAGCAGGATGTTGATCTGCTTTTCATCCCGGCGAATGATTGGAGGGAAATCCGGGACATCCACGTTGGCATGGCGACTTTCCGGGCGGTTGAAAATGGTACGCCTATCTTCCGTCAGACCGGAGCCGGGGTTTCGGTCGTGACCGATGCCTATGGGCGTGTAGTTAACCGGATAGATATTTTCGAAGAAGAAAATGCAGGCCCATGGGGCGGTGAGCAAATGGTGATAACCCCCGTTGGCTCAATCGAAACCCTCTACCCAATAATTGGCGATGCCTTTGGTACGTTGATGCTGGTCGGCTTGGCCGGCTTGCTGGTTGGTCAACTGGTCTTTGTCTGGATGAAGCGGAAGTAAAGGGTGAGGTCTGCGGACCTAGCAACGGATTATATTCAAGTTCAATACTGACTACAAGAATCGCTTGACAACTCCGTCGAGCGATTCTTTGCTTTACATAGTTTTGAGAGCAGAGGGGAAAAGGTCACAGATTTAAAATTTCCTTATGCTATACTTCGAATAAGCGCGATAACACAATAATTGATTATAAATCAGAGGAAGCATAACGCCTTATTTGATTAATTTGAATTTGAAACATAATTAACATTATGCAAGTAAACTTCCCCCATGAATGGCTAAATAAAGAGTGTGATAATGACTCAAAATTTTATCTCAGGATTACAAATGAAGATGGAAATATCTACAAAGAAGTTTATCTTCATTTTGTTCCCTATACCCCATAGCTGTAAATGATGATGGTAAGGCCGCACAACCCCGCGTTAACAATGACCGGGTTATCGCCCGGATGGTATGCGGCGCGAAAAGCCAAGTTTGGTTATGGGGAAAGCCGCGTCAGGGGCAAACCCGCCCGGCATGTTACGCCCACGTTAGTGCGTCAAGCGAAGCTTGACGCTTCTTTAGAGGTGAAAGTCCTTTTTGGATAAGGATTAACCATCCACCTATACTGAGTGTTGCAGTTGTTAAGGAGGTGAAAACTCCAGATAGTTGGGGTAAAGCCGAGCGAAACGATTGAAGCGTACACAGGGAACCACGTAGCCCGTAAGGGAGACCGCAATCCCCCAGACTTGATACAGCCCCGTTATGGAGCTAGGGGACGCAAGTCCCAGATACAGATGGCAATGATGTTAATGGATCAGAAGCCAATACGGAGAGTGCGTAAAATAGTGAGTACTATTATTAAGAATAAAAAACAATCTACTGGTATTCCCCCAGAGTGCTGCTCCTGCGTCATAAAT
>CAZHHT010000087.1:0-13354 GCA_964532455.1 uncultured Anaerolineales bacterium | reverse complement strand
AATTTAGCTAAATAAGCTTGTTACCCACCACTCGCCTTACTTTTGGGACAGCCCCGGATTCGGATATTATCTTATTGTCGAATTATCATACATACTTGCCCGGCGGTTAAAACCGCGATTGCCATTACCCAAAACAACCTCGGAGGTAGTCACAACCTCCGAGGTCCTACTAAGGGACGGGTCTTGGAGCGATATTGAAAATTAACAAAAGGGCGACCCGCCGAGTCGCCCCCACACCCTGTCATTCCGAAGAACGAGGAATCCAGCAAGAGCAGAAACGATTAAAATGCTTTTCATTGCTTCTTGAGGTGAGATTGGTTATTTGATCTCATCATGGATCCTTCGCGGAACTCAGGATGACAGATGGGATAAACAACGTCGAAGGACCCTGGTTGCGATTTTTGCGCAGTGCCCTGGCGGGGAAATCGCCTAATATTGAAGGGGGTTGGGTTAAATGCGGATAGGCTTTGCTAATTATTTTTGGGATAAAACCTTCTGGGGGAGCGACGAGAAAGACCCCACGGATAAGAGCTCTCCTCTGATCTACCACTGAGCTGCCTCGACAGGACGGCAGATTGTGAACTATGAGGGCTATAATTTATCAATCAATAAGGTACAATTTCCGTAAATTTAAATAGAACCGAGGTGATTTTTGAAGACAATAATTATTACAGGAAGCACGCGCGGAATTGGATTTGGCTTGGCGGAAAATTTCTTGAAATTTGGTCAGCAAGTAGTAATCAGCGGCCGGTCTCAGGAAAGCGTAAATAAATCAGTCCAGAGCCTATCAAAACTATATCCAACTGAGCGTATGCTGGGTGTCCCTTGTGATATGCGGGTTTATTCTCAAGTGGAGAACCTTTGGAATGTGACAGCGGAGCATTTTGGGAAAGTGGATATCTGGGTCAACAATGCTGGAATTGTCCATTCCCAGACAAATTTCTGGGAGCTGACCGAAAACCAAATTACGGATTTAATAAACACAAATATTATTGGGGCTATGTTTGGCGCGCGAGTTGCCCTGGCGGGTTTCCTGGGGCAGGGGAAAGGGGCGTTATACAATATGGAAGGATTGGGAAGCGATGGCCGCCGCGTGGAGGGATTAACGCTCTATGGCACGACCAAACGCGGATTAAATTATTTGACTGACAGCCTGGCAGAGGAAGCAAAGGATTCAGAAGTTATTGTCGGGGCACTAAGCCCGGGCATGGTGCTGACTGATTTGATCTTAAGACAACATGAGGATCGTGATCCGGAGGATTTTGAACAAGCTAAACGGATATTTAATATCCTGGCTGACAAAGTAGAGACAGTGACACCATACCTGGCAGAACAAGTCCTGAAAAACAGGCAAAACGGTGCCCGTATCAACTGGCTCACCAGGGGAAAAATGATCTGGCGCTTCATGACTGCCTCGATGACGAAACGTGATTTATTCCAGGAGTTAGAGTCCTGACCCCAGAAGTATTCATGGGTCAGGAGCAGTCCTGGAGTTAAAATAAAAACCGGTCTCACGACCGGTTTTTTTGGGGCGAGCGACGGGACTTGAACCCGCGACAACTGCATCCACAGTGCAGCACTCTACCGACTGAGCTACGCTCGCCATACAAAAACTGATTATATCATGCGCCGGAGTCGGTATCAAGGATGTCCCGGATCACGGCAGGGGCCTCCACTCGCAAGACTATTATCTGTTCCCTGGTTTTCAAATCTTTTATGGCGACTTGCTGACTGGCGATTTCATCTGGCCCTAGGACAATAGCGATTTTTGCGCCGATCCTATCTGCATGACGGAATTGTTTTCCTAACTTGTCTGGAGAGGGGTAGGAGTATACCTTTAATCCTGCCTGCCTGAGGTCAGCGCCAAGTTGGTATGAATCCATTAGGGATTCCTTATCAAACACCGTGACCAAAACCTTCGCGGGAGAGCTGCTGCGATTTTCCGGAAGCAAGCTTAGTTCTTCCAGGATTACATTGATCACCATATCACCCATCGCAAAACCTACTCCAGGAAGTGAATCCCCGCCAACATCCGCCAGTAAGTTATCATAACGCCCGCCGCCTGACACTGATCGCCTGACATCCGTTGATATGGCCAGGGCTTCAAAGACTGTGCCGGTGTAATAATCAAGTCCTCGAATGATTCGGGGAGAAAATTCAACATAGTCACTGACACCCAGAGCATTCACCGCCGAGAAGAATTGGACCAACTCGTTGGATTCTTTCCACAAATCTTCTGAGGCCAACAGCGTTTTTACCCCGTCGAATTGTTTGGTTTCGAGCCCAATCTTAAGGGCATAAGCTTGCCAATCTTTATCGCTGAGTTTATCTCTACGGTCAATCAACCGAAAGACATTACCTAGTTTATCAGGGGAGATATCTAATTTGGAGAGTTCTTTTTCCATCAGGCGTCGATTGTTTACAAAAACCTTTATCTGGTTGGAGGGCAGACCGATTTTCTTAAAGAATTCAGCCATCAAAGCTGCCATCTCTGCATCGGCTTCTGGACTGTCCACGCCGATCAGGTCAGCGTTCCATTGAAAGAACTCCCGCCCCCTTCCTTTTTGAGGGCTTTCATATCGCCAGAATGGACCAAAGGACCACCAGCGCAGCGGATAATAAAGCTGCTGCTGTTGTTGGGCAATCATCCGCACCAGTGATGGGGTTAATTCCGGTCTTAAGGCAATCAGGTTGCCATTTTTATCCGGAAAAACAAATGACTGCTCTTTAACCAGCTCTTCTCCGGATTTTGCCGCGTAAAGATCTATGGATTCCAGAAATGGACCATCAAATTCCTGGTATCCAAACGACTCTGATACTTCACGAATATTTTGGTACAACCACGAGTTAACGGATTTATCTTGGGGATAAAAATCTCGTGTTCCTTTGACAGGATTAATTATTTTTTTCATGGTAAATGATTCCCAGTCACAACTTATTTAATAAATATTTAATGCCAATCTGGACAATAGGGGCAATCTTCCCCCTCGGGGAAGTCAACCCCTTCTTCATGAGGGCAGGAGAGCACCCATTCGCTGGTTAAAACCCGGGCAACCTCATGCTCCTGAATAAATCGAGAAACTTCTCTGGCGGCATGTACATCCTCGGCTACTTCATCTCCGTGCCATTCTTTGAAAATCGGCTCTGTTTCTTTGGAGGTCAAGATACCTACGATGATCTTTGTGGCAATTTGGGGGCTGGGACCGTGATAGGTTATGGTAGCCAGGGGGTAAGCCGTATTATTAGAGATCAGATCTCTAAATTGAGCTTTCCTCCGGGCTACCAATGCTTCCAACGTTGATTGTGGGGACATCAAAGACTCCAAATATCCAAGTGAACAAAGGTCGAATGGATTGTAGCATTGAAAAGGGAAACTAGTCAATCCTAGACGGGGGAGTGCAGGGGATCTCGATATTAGAATTGGCAAGGAACTTGCACAATATCAAATTGAAGGACATGATTTCAGATCCATTAGCTGGGTCCGACTATTGATAATGTTTATAAAAGAGAGATAATTATGAAATCAATCCGAAAGCTTTTGCTGACTCTGTTCATCACAGTGCTGCTGTCTTCCTGTGGAGCAATTCCTACCTTGCCTCCCATGGATTCAACCATTACAATTCGGACACCCCGTTTTACTGATATTCCTCGCCTGGCATCCGTAACTAGTGAGCCGGATGAGGATTTGCCCTCAGCGACTCCAGAGGCGACACCAACCAGTGTTCCCCCAAGCGTAACGCCATTTTCTACTCAGGTTGCGAGCGAGACGCCTAAAGCATCAGTTACCGATTCAGTGTCACCCACCCCGGAGAATACACCGGCACCGATTGCTACATCGACACCTACAGGGACGGCAACTTCCACGGCTACCGATTTACCTACGCCTACATTTACCCCTCAACCGACCTTTACTGCGACGGCTGTACCCTATCACTTGCAATTGATGAACCCCTATTACTTAAGCAATTTTACTCACCAGGAGTTGGGTTGTGATTGGTTAGGGATCGCGGGGCAAATATTCAGCAGTGGGGGACAGGTCCAGTTAGGTATCCTGATCAAAGCCGGAGGAGAATTAGGTGGAAAGCCGCCTGAGGAAGATATGACAATGCCATTGGCTGATTCTGATATCGATCTTGCTTACGGGCCTGGAGGGTACGAGCTCACTCTCGCTTTCTCCCCAGTCGATACCGATTCAACCGCCTGGGTTCAGCTGTTCAGCCTGGACGGAGATCCCCTTTCGGAGAAAATATACTTAACCACCTTTGATGATTGCCAGAAAAACTTGATTCTGATGAATTTCATTGAACAATGACGAGGGGATTAATGGCACACAAAGCCCGGAAAACAAATTCCGGGCTTTTTATATTTTAACCACCATCTTATCTTTATTCACAAATATCCACCAAATATAAAAATATGGTAAGATTAGGCGAGCCAGAACATTAGACCGGATAAAAGTTAAGGCACGCCATAAAATGGTGATCTCTAATCACTGCCGAAGTGCAAGCGTACAGATGTATCTATTAACCATCTACCGGATGCGTGAACGGGAAAATCCTGTGCCTGTGCCGCTCCTGGTGGAAGAAATGGGTTTAACGCCGGCCTCGATAAACGAGATGTGCCGGAAATTAGAAAAAGAACACCTGTTGAACTATGTACCGTATTCCGGCGTGAATCTCACGGAAAGGGGAGAAGAATTAGCTCGGAATATACTCAGGAAACATCGTTTATGGGAGGTTTTCCTGGTTGGAAAACTGGATTTTGATTTTGAAGAAGCCCATGAAATTGCCTGTCAACTGGAGCATTATACTCAGGATGAGCTAGCGGATCGTATGGAAGAGTTCCTGGAACGACCCCAGGTTAATCCTCGCGGTGAACCTATTCCCTGGTCAAAAACCACTCAGAAAAATGATCAGGAGATTTCCCTGTTGGGTTTGTCTCCTGGAGATGAAGCGAAAATCACTCATATAAAAGGTGAAAAAGTAGAGACGGGTTATTTGTTGAAAAATGAAGTAAAACCTGGTGAAGAAGTGCTGGTTATGGCAGTGGATGACACATCCATGCTGATCCTCATTCGGGGAGAACATTTGGTCCTTTCTCAAGAATTGGCCGAGAAAGTTTATGTCCAACCAATATTAGAATAAATAAGCAAAAATACGGAAATTTATATTCAATCACGCGGGAATCAAATGAATTTATTAAACATCGATGACAACATTCAAGTAGAAATTGTTAGTTTTAAAGGGGGGAGGGGAATTTCTTTAAAGCTTAGGCAGTTGGGATTAATGCCGGGGGATCGCATCATAGTTACCAAAAGAGCACCTTTTAATGGACCTCTCTTGGTGAAAGCCAATGGCAGGTCCATTGCGCTGGGGCGGGGAGTGGCAGGAAAGATTGAGGTCAATGTATGCGTGTAGCATTAATCGGACAGCCGAATTGCGGGAAAAGTACTCTTTTTAATCAAGTGGCTGGTTATAAAGCGGAAACAGGAAATTTCCCTGGTACTACAGTCACATTTACAGAAAGCAGCGTTAAGGTAATTGGGGAAATAATTAACCTGGTTGATTTACCGGGGACTTATTCGTTAACCGCGTCAAATTTGGCTGAAAAAGAAGTTATCCGCTATTTATCCTCCAATCATGTTGATGTCATTTTGAACCTGGTTGATGCATCACACCTCGTGCAGGGGTTGAATCTGACTCTTGAATTATTAGAGCTGGGTAAGCCGCTGGTTGTGGGTATGAATATGATGGATGAAGCTGCCCGGATGGGGATGACAATTAATGGACCTCACCTGCAGCAAATCCTGAGAGTGCCTGTTTTGCCGCTTATTGCCAGCAAGGGAAGGGGAATTAAGCCGCTGTTTAACACCGTTCTGGATGCAGGTAGGAACGGCAAAGTTGTCAAAAGAATTCCCTATAAAAACAAACAAGTGGAGGGGATTATTCTGGAGTTGAGCAAAAAATTCCAGGATTTGAACATGGATTGGAAGCGGGAAGCATTGGCTATCCGCCTTTTGGAAGATGATGGTGAATTGCTCGATGATTCCGAATCTGAACACCTGGAGTTGAGGAAAGATATAGAAACATACATCCAGCAGGTCACTGAACAGCAGGGAAAAACTCCCAGTTGGGTTTTTTCCGAGGAGCGCCATACCATGGCGCAAGATTTGACCAAGCAAGTGATGACAAGAGGAGAAGAGCGCATAACCTGGCAAACACGGGCTGATGATATCCTGCTTCATCCTTTTTGGGGCTATGTGATTTTGCTGGGTATCTTATGGGCTTTCTTCCAAGCTGTTTATCTGACTGGTTCAGCGATTGAAGGTCCATTGATGTCGCTATTTGATGGATTAATAGCCAAGCTGAGTGAGTTCACCGGCCTGGGATCATTCCTTATAGATATTCTTACCGGAATCTTGCAGGGAATCTCTGGGGGAGTAGCCATTGTGCTGCCATATTTAGTACCTTTTTTGTTCGGAATGGGATTTTTGGAGGATATTGGATACCTACCGCGATTGGCATTCTTAATGGATTCATTAATGCAGCGGATGGGCCTGCATGGCAAAGCTATTGTTCCCTTTATCCTTGGTTATGGATGCAATGTACCTGCTGTCATGGCTACCAGGACTCTGGAAGACAGGAGGGATCGTTTTCTTGCCGCAACCTTATCTGTCATGGTTCCCTGCGCAGCAAGAATTGCCGTGATATTTGGATTGATCTCATTTTACCTGGGATCAAAAATTGCCCTGTTGATCTATATCTTTAACATCATCGTGATTGCTCTGACAGGGAGAATTCTATCCTGGCGTATACTAAAAAAATCACCGGGTTTAATCCTGGAAGTCCCTCCCTATCGGATGCCGACATTAAGGACAATGTTGAACAAGACCTGGTTCAGAGCTAAGGAATTCGTAATAGAAGCTTGGCCGATACTGATCGTAGGCAGTATCTTTCTTGAGCTGGCGAACCGGTATAATTTTGCGGGTATTTTGAACCTGATTACCCGCCCTTTTACCTGGATTTTGGGTTTGCCTTCTGCAGTGGGTGTACCACTTATATTTGGAGTGCTGAGAAAAGAATTGTCAATGATTATGCTCCGGCAGGCATTAAATGTCACTGATATCTCTCAAGCTTTAAGTCCGGAACAAATGATAACTTTTACGATATTTGTTGTGTTTTACATACCCTGTTTAGCCACGCTGGCTGCCCTCAGAAAAGAATTAAATACCAGGGATATGCTGATCATTGCTGCTTTAACTGTTGTGGTTGCGATGGCTACAGCATTGGTGGGAAGAGGTTTGGTGATCCTCATAACACCGCTTGGTATATTATTCTAAATACTTAGAACCCTATGAATATACAAACTATGCTTTCCTCAGGTTGGTTTTTTCCTCTGCTGGCTTACCTTGCTGGCTCCCTGCCATTTTCGTTATGGATCTCACGCTTGGTAGCTGGTATAGATATCAGGGATGGTGGATCTGGACACGCTTCAACAACGAATACCATCCGTCAGGTAGGGTGGTTTCCAGGAATAATTGTCTTACTCCTCGATATAGGCAAAGGGTTTTTGCCAGCATATTTTGCTGCTTTCCAAGGGTATTCTCAGCCTGTAATTCTTTTATCTGCGACTTTAGCAGTTGTTGGCCATTGCTGGCCTATTTTCGCTCAATTTAGGGGCGGGATGGGACTGGCAACTGCATTCGGAGGGTTTTTAGCCATCAACATCACTGGTGGATTGATCACATTGGCTGTTTTGATCTGCCTGGTTCTTCTCTACGGACATAGAGCTCGAGGGAGTGCTGCGGCGGGAATAAGCATTGCACCGGTCCTCTGGCTTTTTGGTTACCGGGAAACTTTGTTCTGGACTGCATTGGTGGTGGGATGGATTTTAGCTGCCCGTTTCTACCAGCAGGATTGGCACCGCGAGTATAAAGAATTATCGCTGGACAGGAGAGAATAAGCCGCAATTATTAATAACTGGCATTTTATTATTTGGATAAAAAAATCCGGTTCCTTTACCTGGAACCGGATTTATGTTACTTGCGGAAAGAATTACAGGCGTTCATCTGGACCGACTGGCAGCATCGCAAAGCCAGTGATAATTTTGGGATAAAAATCAGTCGATTTTTGAGGCATTTTTTCACCGACTTCTGTGCAGGCAATGACTTGCTCAATACGGGTGGCATTTAGGATAAACAGATACGACGTCCCTGTTTTTCCCACCTCTTCATACCCGATATCCGGTTCTCTGAGATACTTGATGTTTTCTAGATTGTCAATTTTCTTCTCGTCGATTTCCATAATATAGCTGAAAAGAAGTTTATGCAGAATACTTACATCCAGATTCCGCCAGGCCAGATCACGATCCGGGGCAAGTGTTTCCATGATTTCCGGTTTGTCTAAAGTAAGCAGATAAAACCCTTCCCGGCAAGCGAAACCAATTTTTCCGAATTGATCCACCGCTAGAGACATTTTTTCTTCCAAATCAGCCCGGTTTGATAGTTTCTCTACATTAAAATACGCCCCGGCTTTTTCTAAAATTCCCTCGTTGCCCATTTTTTGATAATCAAAAATTAATCTGTGGGTGGGGAGAATGGTTAAACCAGGATTACTCATACTCACCATGGCGACCATCCTGTGATTAAACCCGGCAGCCGGAGGAGCATCCGGGAATTTTTTCTGCATGTCTTTCTGATAATTCAAGGCGGTTTCATATCGGTGATGGCCATCTGCAATGATCAGGTTGTTTTTTAGCGCCATCTCATTGTTTACCTGATTAATTATCACAGGATCTGTGACAACCCAGACTTGATGAAAGACACCTCTCTCATGCAGTTCTTTGGCTTCGATGTCAGCCGGACGAGTGATTGCCCGGTCAAATATGGCATCAATCTTGTTCTCTGAGTCCGGGTAAAGCATAAAAATATTTCCAAAATAAGTTTCTGTTGCCCGGGTCAGATTTAGGCGGTCTATTTTGGGTCCTGCGTGGGTTTTTTCATGAGGCAAAACAATGCTTTCCTCGAATCCTGCCAACTCAAAAGCGCAAATGAACGCTTTCCGGGTAATTTTTTTACCTGAAGGCAAGGGGAAGGTCTGGTGGTAAACATAGTAGGCGGGTTTGTCCTCCCTGAGAAGAATTCCGTCCTTTAACCATTGGTTGAGGAATCCTTTCGCCCGGGAATACACATTGTCATTTTCGGAATCAGCATCAAACTTTTTCCCCTTGATTATGCGGGTTACATTATAGTCGCTCAGGTTGTAGTATTCATCCTGCAGTCCGTACCGCACCCGGTCATAGGGCTGGCTGATCACATGATTGATGTGGTCTATTTTTTCCTGATTGTACCGGATTGCTCGAAATGGTTTTATGGTTGCCATGACATCTCCATTATCCTGTTAATGCCTCAATGACCTTCTGTGCAGCAACCTTTCCTACACGCTCTTTAGCCTCGCTGGTACCTGCCCCAACATGAGGTGATCCGATTACCTGGTCCAGGGAAAATAGTTTGGGATCAACGAGAGGTTCTTGTGCAAAAACATCCAGTGCTACGCCAGCAACTTTCCCGTCCTGAATGGCCTGGTATAGGGCATCTTCGTCGATCGTTCCACCACGGGCACAATTGATTATTCTCACGCCGTCCTTCATTTTTGCGAACGCAGAGGCATCCAGAATGTTATGGGTTTCTTCTGTGTGGGGAATATGTAAACTGATGTAGTCTGCTTCAGCCAGTAGATTATCCAATTCCACAAAGGGGACATTCGGTAATTGATGCCTATAAGCCACAACGGTCATTCCCAGGGCAATCGCTCTGTCTGCGACAGCCTGACCGATCCGGCCTGTACCGATTAATCCCAATTTTTTCCCGGACACCTCACTGCCCAGGAAGGATTTCTTTTCCCATTTTCCAGCTTTCATGGAAGCGGTCATCAGGGGAATGTTGCGAGCAAGCGCCATCAGGTAAGCGATGGTTAATTCGGCCACTGACTGGGTTGAGGCACTGGGAGTATTGAGGACTGAAACCCCTTTTTCTTTCGCATAGCCAACATCAATATTATCTAATCCAACCCCCGCCCGGACAATGGATTTAAGAGAAGAGCCGGCGTCTATAACCTCTTTGGTGACCTTTGTTCTGCTTCGGACAACCATACACGGAAATTCCGGGATAATCTCGAGCAGTTCCTCGGGGGTAATGTCAGGGCGGTTCACCACCTCAATACCTGCTTCCTCAATAATTTTTAGAGCTTTTGGATCAGTTGCGTCACATATAAGTACTTTCATTATTTCCTCACAGGTAAATAAAAGAACAGGCATTATCTTTGGAGACAACGCCTGTTTTGGATGTTAAAGGCCTAAAATGTCATCAATTTGTTCGGTAAGCCACTTCACATCAGCGACCTGGAGGTCACCCATATGAGCGATTCTAAAACATTTACCTTTTAACTCACCATAACCGTTTGATAACATAGCACCGCGTTTAGCAAGTTCAGCGTTTAATTCCACAACATCAATACCGCGGGTATTGTGCACATTGGTCACGGTGGGTGACAGATAATTTTCATCACTGTAAAGATCAAAATTCTTTTTTGTCCAGGTCCGGACAAATTCTGCCATATCAATATGGCGCTGAAAACGGTTTTCGAAGCCTTCTTCAAATATCCGATCCATCTGGACATTTAGCGCATTGATGATGCTGATTGCCGGTGTCGCCGGTGTTTGATTTATAATTGCCTTCTTCTCAAGAGCTTCGAAGTTAAAATAGTACCCTTTGTTCTCGACTTCAGCTGCGCGCGCGAAGGCTGCATCGCTGACAGTAACTATACACAAGCCCGGGGGCAAGGCGAAAGCTTTTTGAGTTCCGGCCAGAACTACATCCAGACCCCCTTCATCTACTTTTATTTCCACTCCGCCCATAGAGCTTACTGCGTCTACCAGGACCAGAACGTCCGGGTATTTTTCTTTTACCAATTTGCCAATATCCTCAATTGGGTTCATAACTCCGGTAGAAGTCTCATTATGGGTGATGCAAACAGAGTCAAAACCACCTTTGGCGAGGTGTTGGTCCACCATTTCCGGGGTAATTGCCTGACCCATTTCCACTTTGATGACATCAACTTCTTTGCCGTTTAATTGGGCTATCTCCACCCAGCGTTTGGAAAAGGCCCCGCAATCTGTCATTAAGGCTTTTTTCTTAACGCAATTGCGGATGGATCCTTCCATCATGCCGGTTGAGGATGAGGTTGAGAGGTAAATCCGGCCGTCTGTTTTTAAAAACTTTTTCAGCTTGGTAATGACTTCTCCATGAAGATCCGAGTAGAGCGTATCCCTGTGCCCAATCATTGGCATTGCCATGGCTTCAAGAATTACATCATCTACGTGGGTTGGACCTGGAATAAACAGTTTTTTGTACATGAGGTCCTCCTTAGAGGTATTAATTATCTTCCACCTTACACATGTTAAAACAAGGTGTGACCTATCTTTTTGTGTCAACCTTTATAGATAGTCTAATCGATGAAAAAAAACATGTCAATCTATGGAAAACACATTAGTACATTTATCCAAATATTGATGATGTTCTGCGCTGGAAGAGATTTGACAAAAAGTAAATCTCTTCCAGGAAAAATTAATTAAGTGAATTTTTTAACACTAATTGTCCGCTTATCAACTCTTGATAAGCCCCTTCTGGATTAACATTGGCCGGGGGTCCACTACATTTTTATTTAAACCAGCAGCATGTAAGGGTAGATCAAAAGCCACAGCCATTAACTGTGTGAAAAAGAAGATCGGGACGGGAGGATCAATATTCATTTGAAATTGCCTTGCATCCAGATTTGTATGACAAAGTGGACAAGCGACAGCAATTGCTTCGGCACCTGCTTCCTGGGCGTGCCTGATGATATTTCCGCTCAACTCAACCACGATATTTGGTTTTGTGAGAGAGTGAGCAGCCCCACAGCAAGTTGTTTTATAAGACCAGTCATGGACCTGCGCCCCTAGAGATTTCATTAAGACATCCATATTGGTTGGATTTTCAGGATGTTCCGCTTGAGTTACTTTAGGGGGACGGGTGAGTAAACAACCATAATAACAAACGAGGTTTAGATCAGTGAGAGGTTTTTTGACATGTTTAGCAACGTTTTCCGGACCGACATGGTTATAGATGGATTCGATGAGGGTGCTGACGTAGACACTCTTTTGGTATTCATAACCCATAGCTTCTGATATTTTTTTGGCTTGGGTTTCGTCATGCTTCACCTCATATTGAGCAGATTTATGCCGGTTGTAGCAGGCTGCGCAGGGCATGGTAACTTCTTGGTATCCGCTTTTTTCATAGAGGGTAAGATTCTCCAAGGGAAGATGAAGGCCTTCTTCTGGGTCAGACCGGTGAGCGGCGGAACTTCCACAGCATACCCATCCTTTCGGTTCAACAATTTCAAATCCCAGTTCTTTACATACTTCTTTTGTGGATAGGTTGTATTCGGTTGAAGTGGACTCGAGAGAGCAGCCGGGGTAATAAGCAACTGCAGTGGCTGCCTTTGGATCTGGCTTGATAGTACGTTTGCTAGGCATTCGAGTTGGATGGGGGAGGAAAGCGACTTTTCTTTTTTGAATCATTTTTACATAAAGCTCAATATCCGCGAGTGCATTCTTGGGTGACCGGAGCGACAGTTCAGCCATTAATCCTGGTTCGTAAGATCTTCCCCAAATATTGACTTCCCGCATGAAAGCTTTGTTGAAGTCATCTGTCTCATGGATCTGAGGTTTCAGGCCGCGGGCAAGGGATTCTCTGGTTAAAAATTCCATAATGGCAGTGATGTCCAATCCTTGGGGGCAGCGGGTCGTGCACGTCTCACAAGAGGAACACAACCAGGGTGTTTTTGATTCCAGGGCAATGTCTTCCTGGCCTAGCTGAATTGCACGCATGATTTGATGAGGCTGCCAATCAAAATACTCTGCTAGAGGGCATCCGCTGGTGCATTTGTTACATTGATAACAGAGATAGACGTTATATCCTAACTCCTCTTTAATTCTTTCTGCAAGACTTCCATTAATGGAGATTGTCTTTTCTGCTGGAATCTGTTTGTTCTCTGTCATGGAGTAACCTTTTAATAGTGTCGTTAAACTGATTTTACTTTATCTGAGGACGGGGATATAGTCCGGCTCCTTCTACAATTGGCTTGATTGCGTCCTCCCACTCAATTGCCATGATGTGGACACCCGCCACACCCTCAATCTTTTGCATATCTTTAATGAGATCAATACAAATCTGGATTCCTTCATTCCGCCAGGCCTTTGAGCGAGCTTTTTTCTCATCCGGAGCAAGGTCAGCAGCTTTTTTCCCCTTCCATTCTTT
>CAZHHT010000086.1:0-13615 GCA_964532455.1 uncultured Anaerolineales bacterium | reverse complement strand
GATGCTGATCGCTTATTGCAGGATCTGATCGGTAAAGAATTTCCGGCTGATGGAATCCTCAGTGAGGAAGGTAGTACGGTTTTCCCTGAGAATGAACATGTCTGGGTTCTGGATCCGCTTGATGGTACGGTCAATTTCAGCTTGGGGCTGCATTACTGGGGTGTATCTATCGCTCACCTGGAACATGGAGTTCCGCAGACTGCCGCGGTATACTTTCCTGTTGTTGATGAATTGTATACGGCATCCAATGGGGAGGGAGCAGAATTAAATGGAACGCAAATCTCAGTTTCAAATCCTCCAGTTGATTCTCCCTACTCTGTGTTTGTTCATTGTTCCAGAATGCATAATCTCTATAAAGTGACCCTTCCCTATAAAACTCGCTCATTGGGCTCGGCAGCGTATCATTTATGTCTGATCACAAAAGGAACTGCCCTTCTGGCTTTTGAAAGCACACCGAAATTATGGGATTTTGCAGCCAGTTGGCTGATAATAAAAGAAGCTGGAGGAATGATTCGGGCCCGCGGAGATCTCCAGCCCTTCCCAACCCAGAGTGGTATTAAGTATAATGACCAAGCATATGCTATTCTCGCTGCTGCCTCCGAAGCAGTACTGGATAAAGCGGCAGCCGGGATTATTGCTAAATAATTATCAGTAGAGGAGTAAAAACTATGAAGTATAGATATTTGGGAAATTCAGGATTACAGGTGTCCGCATTATCCTTTGGATCCTGGGTAACATTTGGAAACCAGGTAAATGTAGATAAAGCGGTTGAGCTGATGACGATTGCCTACGATGCCGGGGTGAACTTTTTTGACAACGCAGAAGTGTACAGCGATGGACTTGCGGAAACAATTATGGGAGAGGTGTTAAAAAAGACTGGGTGGAAACAAAAGGATCTTATCCTCTCAACCAAAATATTCTGGGGTGGAGAAGGTCCTAATGATAGGGGATTGTCCAGAAAACATATCATTGAGGGATTGGATGGGTCCCTTGCACGGATGGGTGTCGAATATGTGGATTTGATCTTCGCCCACAGACCTGATATCCACACCCCCATTGAGGAAACTGTTTGGGCAATGAACCACGTTATCAATCAAGGCAAGGCTTTCTACTGGGGAACCAGCGAGTGGTCTGCCCAGCAAATAATGCAAGCGTATGCCATTGCCAGGCAGGAACATCTCATTCCGCCCTTGATGGAACAATCTCAATACAACATGTTTCACAGGGAGCGGGTCGAAAAGGAATATCACCGGTTGTACAGCGAAATTGGGTTAGGAACAACTATCTGGAGCCCACTGGCAAGCGGATTATTAACTGGGAAATACAATCAGGGAATTCCAAAGGATTCAAGGGCAAACCTTGAAGGGTATGAATGGCTGCGAAACCGTTTCACAGATGAGAAAGCGAAAGTCCAAATAGAAAAAGTAATCAAGCTGGCCAGTATAGCAGAAATTATAGGCTGCACCACAGCTCAGCTGGCTATTGCCTGGTGTTTGCTTAATCCAAATGTGAGCACTGTCATTACTGGCGCGTCAAAACCAGCTCAGGTCCGGGACAACATGAAAGCCATTGAGGTAGTAGATAAACTAACCCCTGAAGTGGTAGAAACAATCGAAGAAATACTGGAAAACAAGCCAGAAATGCCCCCTGATCTCAGATAGAATGAATTATAGATTTATTCTGAAGGTGGCAATGTAGAACTGATTTTATTCAGGCATTCAGCGGCTGAGTTGTGACAATCAGCCGCTTATTTCTACCTTGATTTTTCCTGCAAGCTTTTTCGCTCTCTCCACTGCGTCCCCCAGGTAAGCCGATCCATCAATCGCTTTAGTTATTTCTGTATGAGATAAATATTCCAGCAAAATGGGATCGTTTGAAACCAGCTCTAATAATGGATTTATCTCCCCCTCCCGCACTGCGGCCCAAGCTTGCAGGGCGTGGTTACGCAGCACTTGATGCATTTGCTGGCGATCTGCGCCGGCTTTACTTAGCATCATTAACAACTTTTCGGTGGCAGCGAACGGTCCGTAATCCTGTAAGTTTTGGTCAATTCCATGTTCAAAGATCTGAAGATCGGAAAATATTACCCTGCATTCATGAAGCATTTCATCAGCAGTGAGGAAAGCTTCAGGGAGGATTATCCGCCGGTTTGCGCTGTCATCCAGTGTGCGTTCAAGCAAGGAATGTGCAGCATTATCCCAGGCAGTCCGGGGAAGCTGTGCCAGGTACCTGCCCAGCGAGTTGATTTTTTCAGCCTTTACCGGGTTTTGTTTAAAAGGCATGGCTGAAGATCCAATCTGTTTCTCCCCAAAAGGCTCTGCCAATTCAGCAAAGGCTGGAGATTGCAGAATCCGCAAATCAAATGCCATTTTGTATAGAACTGCACCCAAACCTGAAAGGTTGGTCAGCACTCGATAATCTTGAATGCGGGGATAAGTTTGAGAAACAACCTCAAAAAACTCAATACCCAGTTTTTTCGCCAACCTGTCCTGAAATTCTTCCAGGTTTTCTTTACCAATCAAGGATGCAAATGACGCGCTGGTTCCCACTGCTCCGCAAAATCCCTTTGACTTTATCCCGCTTTCAAGCGCAATTAATAAACGATAATATATCAATAGATCCTGAGCTGGCTGAGCTAAACGGTACCCTAATGTTGTCGGTTCTGCCGGCTGTAGATGAGTGAATCCGATCATGGGCAGTTCTGCCCAGCGGTCAATCAAGCTGGCCATCACTTCCAGCAGATCACGAAGTTCCTGAAGAATCAGACCCAGTGCATCTTTAAGCTGGAGAATGAGTGCATTATCCTTGATATCCATCGAGGTCGCACCCAGATGGAGTATTCCGCCTGCCGATGGGCATTGATTTGCAAACACCTGAAGTTCCGCCATCAAATCATGATGAATTTGCTCTTCTATCTTTGAAGATTGAGCCAGGTCAATTTCTCCCGCGTTGGTCCGGAGTTCAACTGCCTGATCTGCGGTAACCAGCTGGTATTCATGCTGGATCTCTGCCAAACTTACCCAGATTTCCCTCCACAACAGTCGAGTATTGTATTCTCCCCAGATTTCTCTCATCTGTGGTGAACCGTATCGCCAAGAGAAAGGAGATTGATAGGTTTTTTGGTCTTTCATAAATTATCCGGGTAAAAACGAAACAGCTCTTGCTGTTGGGTTAATGAATTTCATCCCCATTATAATGCTTCCGGCATAATTCAGTGTTGATTGTGGAACAATAACAACCTCTAAACCATTACGTATCGTCTTCGTGATGTTAGCGTGAAACCGGGTACTTATGATAAAATCCATCAATTAGGGCATACAATGAAAGATCAAAGAGGATATAATATACAGAAGTAAATTTCATCAGGGAGGATTGGTCTGGAGACTAGAAAAATAACCCAGAACCTGGACCAGAGATCAAAATCTCTTGAGTACCTTCAACCTGGCACAAAATTAGAAGGCAGGTATAAAATCCTGTCAACGGTTGGTCGGGGGGGAATGGGGGCTGTCTATCGGGCACAGGACCTCCGTTTTAAGGTTGAAAAGATTGTTGCTGTCAAAGAAATGATAAACCAGGCAACCGATTCTGATATCCAGGCAACGATTGTTGAAACATTTGAACGAGAAGCCAATATCCTGGCAACAGTCAGTCATCCCTCAATTCCCACCATCTATGACTATTTCACGCTTGGCGCCCGTTCCTACCTAGTGATGGAATTCATCGATGGTGACAATCTTGAAATTAAACTTCAGCAAAGACAGGCTCCTTTCCAGGAAGAGGAAGCAATCGGCTGGGCGATAGCTCTCTGTGATGTTCTGGACTATCTACATACCCATGAACCTGAACCTATCATTTTCCGGGATATCAAACCAGCCAACATTATGATCACCAGGCGAAATCAGATCAGGCTGGTAGACTTCGGTATCGCAAAAACCTTCCAAACTGGCGCAAAAGGAACCATGATCGGCACGGAAGGGTATTCACCTCCTGAGCAGTACCGAGGTGAAGCTTCCCCACAAGTTGATGTATATGCCTTGGGCGCGACCCTGCATCACCTGCTTACCAATCAAGATCCGCGGACTGAACCTCCTTTTACATTTGAAGAACGTCCAATCCGGGCAGCAAACCCGAATATCTCAGTAGCCCTGGAAACCATCGTCAATACAGCTTTACAGTACAACCCCCCGGACCGATTTGAAAATGCGGCAATAATGAGAAAAGCCTTGATCGCGCTGGCACAGAAAACCGGCATGCTCGAGGATGAAATTTCAATTACTCAAGCGACCCAATATTTCCAGGATCAAAGCCATTCACCCATCTGGACATTTGCCTGCGAGGATGAAATCCGCGGAACTGCAAGCTATCAAGATGGGGTCCTGTATATCGGATCGTATGATCACAATCTTTATGCTCTCGAAGCAACAAACGGAAAATTTATCTGGAAATATGCGGCGAATGGCGGCATCGTCAGCAAACCAGCAATTCATGATAATAAGGTCTATTTTGGTTCAACTGACCAATACGTTCACGCTATCTCCTGCCGGAACGGGAAAAAAATCTGGGTCCAATCGACCGAAGGGGCTATTTACTCCTCACCAACGATTGCGGAAGGGCATCTCTTTATTGGTTCCGATGATGAATATCTGCATGTAATAAATATATTAGCCGGAAGAGAAGCCTGGCGTGTGAATCTCGGTTCACAGGTCAGATCCAGCCCAACTGTCATCTTAGATATGGTATATATCGGGTGTGAAAACGGAGAAATCCAGTGTTACGATTTCAGTGGGAATATCAAGTGGAGAACTGCCGCAAAACAGGCTGTCACTTCCTCGCCCCACTTTTATGACAATGTTATCTACATCACATCTCTAGATGCTGTCCTATATGCAATTGACGCAAAAACCGGGTGGGTTATCTGGCGGTACCGGATGAAAAAAGGTTCTATCAGCACACCAATAACAAATGAGAATCACGTTTATGTGGGCTCAACAGATAATACCTTTTACTGCATTAATATCAAATCCTCCAAAAAAGTATGGAGTTTTGATACAGATAATCAAATTAACAGCTCACCTTATTTCTATAAAGGCGCTATCTATTTCTGCAATATTGATGGTATGGTATACAGCCTGCACGCTGCTAGCGGCCGTCTGCGCTGGAAATATCAAGCTGAGGGACAAATCACCGGATCCCCAATCATTGTTGACGATGTCCTCTATATTGGCGCTTCAGATAATAAAATATATGCTTTGCCAGCTTAATGAATTAACAGCCTCTACTCAACTACAGCAAACGAGAGAAAATGATAAAAAGACTGCTTTCAACACTCAAGAAACAATTCCAATCCAAAACAACTGATCCTCACTACGATAATAACCAGATTCAGGATATAGAAGCTGCAACTGTAACTAAAGAGCTGGAAAAAGTGACCTCGCCGGTTGAAACAGAAACCGTTGGTTACAGCTCCCCCCTAATTAATGTAGGTTACGGACTATCTCCCGGGAAACAAAGAACACACAATGAAGACGCGTTCTTTACCCTGACAACAATGTTTTCCTATAATGAAAGCGAGATTCCATTTGGTTTGTATATCATTGCTGACGGTATGGGGGGGCATAAAAACGGAGAGATTGCCAGCGAGCTTGCCATCCGGACCATCGTCGGTTTTGTCTTGACCAAGATATATACCCCCATGATGAGCCTTAATCCTCAACCAAGCGAGATGTCATACCGGGAAGTATTTCACTCCGGGATTGAAAAAGCGAACGCTGAAATATTAAAGGACTCATACGGTGGTGGGACAACAGTTACAGCTATCTTGATTGTAGGTGAACAAATGACAATCGCCCACGTTGGCGACAGCCGTGTATATTCGGCAGACAAGGATGGAAACTTGGAATCATTAACCCGTGATCATTCACTGGTGAAACGCCTTCAGGAATTAGGGCAAATCACACCCGAAGAAGCCGCTGTTCACCCGCAGCGTAATGTTTTGTATCGCGCTCTTGGTCAGGGAGAGCCATTTGAACCAGAAATTATTTCCACCAGCCGGCCAGACAAGGGATCTCTCCTGATCTGCTCAGATGGCTTATGGAGCATATTAACCCAAGAAGTTATCAGTGAAATCATAAAATCCGGCACCTCACCCCAGCAAACATGCGATAAATTAATCGACGCGGCAAATGACGCTGGCGGTCCTGATAATATCTCCGCCATATTTGTTGAAATTTCCTGAACAATGCCTGATAAGACTGATTTTTACGACAGGTTAGATATCGGCACCGGAGCTTCTGAGGAAGCGATTAAAAAAGCTTACCGGCTGGCTGTTCGAAAAACTCATCCTGATGTAAACAAAAATGAGGGGGCAACCCAGCTGTTCCTGGATATCCAGGAAGCTTATAAAATCCTGTCAGATCCCGACAAAAAAAGTGCTTACGACGATGGTAGAGAACCTCACAGGACAGCGCCTGCTGTCTATATCGCTACCGAATTCAGCCAGGACACATTAATCAGATTGGACGAACCCCAAATCATTTATTCCCTGATTGATATTGTCTCCACTCAGGTAGAGAAAGACACCACAGATCTTCCCCTCAACATATCGTTCGTTCTTGATAATTCCACATCAATGGATGGCGCCAGGCTGGAAATACTAAAAAGAGCCACAAAAGAAATTATTCAAGAGTTGAACGAGGATGATATTATCTCGGTTATCAGCTTTAATGATCATGCGAAAGTGCTGCTCTCCAGCCAATCGCAGCCCCCGTTGGTTCATGTTGAATCAAGCATCAGCAGCCTGTTTGCAGAAGGCGGCACAGAAATTTTCCAGGGTTTAGAAGCAGCTTTTGAAGAGATCAGGAAAAATTCCCCCTTTGATTATGTAAACCACATTATTCTTATCACTGATGGACATACCTATGGAGATGAAGAAAACTGCATCACTCTCGCAAGATCAGCTGCCGAATTAGATATTGGAATCAGCGGATTGGGTATTGGGATTGAATGGAATGATGAATTCATTGATGAACTTTGTGCACAAACAGGTGGGCAGTGTATGTTTATCCAGGAACCGGATCAGGTGAAAGATTTCCTGAAACACAGTATAACCTCCTTGAAGGAAGCTTATTCGAGGCATATCTCATTAGAGATAATTCCTGCTCCTGGAGTTAAAATGCTTTCCGCATTCAGGATTTTGCCGGAAGCCCTACCCTTGCCCCTTCAAGAAAAATTTTCGCTTGGAATCCTGAAAAAGGACAAACCCCACAGGATTTTATTCGAGTTCCTGGTGGATCCTATTCCGGAAGAAATTGATCAGGCGGTCATTGCTTCCGGGGAGTTCTTCTTGAAACGAAAACCCCGTGATTACACCATTCCCTTCACGTTAGATCGCCCAGTTGTTGCAGAATTCGAAGAACCTTCATATCCACCAGAAGAAATCCTCAGAGCAATTTCTCATTTAACATTTTACCGTCTACAGGAAAAAGCCCAGAAAGATGTTGCCAGCGGTAACCCAGGAATAGCATTCCAACGGCTAATCAACTTATCTTCGCATTTAATGGCAAAGGGGGAGGAATCCCTGGCAAAAATTGCTATGCATGAAGCGGATTATATTAAATCACACAACAATTTCAGTCCTACCGGAAAAAAGCAGCTAAAATATGGAACCATTCGGCTGATGCTTCCTGACAAAACATGATTACCTGTAAAGTGTGTAATAACCAGGAATATCACGGCGTTTTCTTTTGCAGTGAGTGTGGATCGCAACTGTCATTAGGCGGTGATAAAAACGTGGACACATTCATCTATCCTTCTCAGGTAAGGGGATTGGAACTTGATATTTCTAACACCATTCCAAAAAAATTTCTGGAAAATAAAACCTTAGTTCTTTATTGTTTGGAACAAGAGGAAGTGATCAATATTCCTGGTCAGGATGAATTTACCATAGGGCGTTTTGTTGATGGACAGGTAATTACTCCGGATGTGGATCTGAATCTATATGAAGCCTTCGACAAAGGTGTTTCCAGGCTCCATGCGACAATCCGCATCAATCCGGAGGAAAACAAAATTCACGTAATAGATCTGGGATCTGCCAATGGATCTAGTGTAAATGGCTACGAAATTCCGGCGAATTCAGAAGTACCTCTGAATCACGGGGATGTGCTTACCTTAGGAAAATTCAATATGAAGGTGATCCTACCCAAGGAATTGAAATAAGGAGGGATATTATGTCAACTTCAGTCATAGTCCACATTAGAAATGCTGAACCTATGCTTGCGGAAATTGAAGAGCTGCCCCAAGCGAGCGACACGTTAATCAAATTCAGCAATCCACGTCAGCGGGATGGGAAGGATTTGATTTTTCTTGAGCATAATGTGGTAAACGTCATTTGGCCCCTTGCGGAAATCAGCTTCATCGAAATCCTGCCAGGGGAAACAGCAGAAGATGTGGTCAGCTTCATCAGGGAATAACTCTTATGAATTCTGAAAGTTCAAAATATAAAATACTTGTGGTGGATGATGAAAAACGCATGGTGAGATTCATCCAATTGAACCTGGAGCAGGATGGTTATCAAGTTATTACAGCCTATAACGGATCAGAAGCCCTGGAACAGGTACGCACCCAGCTTCCAGATTTAATCCTGCTGGATATCATGATGCCGGATATCAATGGGTTTGAAGTGTTAAAGAGAATAAGAGAGGTTAATACCGTTCCTGTTATCATGCTAACTGCAAAAGGCGAGGAAGATGACCGAATCCAAGGTCTGGAACTAGGCGCAGATGATTATATAACCAAACCATTCAGTCCCCGGGAAATGGTCAGCCGCATTCGCGCGGTATTGCGCAGGACACGGTCATTTAAGGAAGACCAGGTTGACTTGATCAAAGTGGATGATCGGCTGACCATTGACTTTTCAAGGCGTGAAGTATGGGTTGAGGGTAAAAAAGTTGATCTTCGACCAACGGAGTACCGACTTCTCTACCATCTGGTAAAAAACGCCGGCTGGGTCAATACGCACGAGCAGCTGCTGTCAAAAGTTTGGGGTTTTGAGTATCAGGATGAACCCCATTATGTTCGCCTCTATGTAAATTATCTTCGTAAAAAATTAGAGAAAGACCCCTCCAATCCGCAATACATCTTAACCGAACGGGGTGTCGGATACAGGTTTGTTAATTACCGGAGGGATCAGGAAAAAGCAGAATAATATCAGGCAATTCTTTTCATTATTCTCCCCCTGATCTATCAAAGAAAAGAATAGAATCCCGGGTTATGTGTGATTATAATGGACAGGATTGAGAACTGACCCCCTTCAAGTCTTTCTTGGATCTCACAGTTACTGGATAAATGAGCTTACTTGCCATCTTGTACAGACTAGTTTATACTCTCTCAAGAAAAATATAGGAGTTCAGAAAATGTCGTTCCAGCGAATATTATTAGTTGATGATCACGAGGTCGTGCGTCTGGGATTAAAATCCCTCTTAGACCGACATACAAAATTCCAGGTTGTCGCCGAGGCTACCACTGGTGATGAGGCCGTTGCCAAAGTAGAACAATATCATCCCGATGTGGTGGTGATGGACATCCGCCTGCCAGGCGGCTCCGGGATCGAAGCCTGCGAAAAAATCATTGAAATGTATCCGGACACAAGAGTCATTATGCTGACCTCTTATGCCGAAGATGAAATGCTCTTCTCCGCGATCCGGGCTGGTGCATCTGGTTATCTCCTGAAACAAGTGGGAAGCAATGAGTTAATTGACGCCATCGAGGCAGTAGGCCGGGGTGAGGCACTGCTTGATCCTGCGGTAACCCAGAGGATATTTAAGGAAGTTAGAAAAGCCGCCATAGAAGAAGAGGCATCAGCTTTTTCTGACCTCACAGACCAGGAAAAACATGTTCTGATCCATGTGTCTGAAGGAAAAACCAACCGAGAGATTGCAAAAATGCTTTATCTAGGGGAAGGTACTGTCAGGAACTACGTCAGCAGTATTCTCTCAAAACTGGATGTAAGCAACCGGGCAGAAGCTGCGGCCTATGCTGTAAAACATAACCTGCGGAACCACCTCATTCATCTCACCAAAGATTAAGTTCAAGTTAGAGTAGATACAGATAATCAAAAAACCAGAAGGGATCTCCCTTCTGTTTTTTCTTTACGGGTTTTGGGCTGTTTGAAGGTAAATGGATACTGCCCACCCTTTCCGGGTTTCATTTAGCGGGGCTTCCAGATACCACCACAGGTATCCATCCTGATCCTCCGGTCCATTCTTAACCAGGAACACTTCATCCTCCAAACCGAGGTATATGACTTCCCCGTTTAGGGAAGGATCCCGCCGGAATCTGAGTCCCTCCCCTTCAGTGCCTGAAATCTTTACATAACCCCCGACCTGGATACTACTATTGGTTTCAAGTGTAGCAGGCAATACAGGAGTTGGCGGTATAACAGTTGGCGTCAGTGTTGGAACCGGTATCACTGTTAACGCAGCTTCTCCGGAATAGGTTAGCTGATCGGACGGAGTGACACTGCCGGCAGCTAGAAAAGTTGCTGCGAGCAGCACACTCGCAATAAAAACCGCACCCACAATTACCCATGGATTCAATAAATCTTTCATTCTTGACTCTTAGTAAATAAAGGTCTTGGCACATCCCGGGGTATAAGAACCCGAAGTGATTTGGGACGAGTATCAATGCGTACTTCTTTAGATGGAGAAATTGGTTCACCGTCAAGCTGCAGATATAAATCAGTCTTTGATTTAATTAGAATTTCTTTACAGGGAATATAGTTGGTTTTTTCTGAAGATATATGATTTCCCGAGGCGAGATCAAAGAGATGCTGAAGAGTTTCTAATAATGTGTCTCCTGCAAACAGCCATAAATCCATACTTCCGTCATCTATGCGGGCCTTAGGAGAAATCTCAGCCAGTCCTCCGGCATAAAGATGGACGTTTGTCACTAAAGCCATAACATATATTCCAGATACTTTCTCGCCATCAGCCCAGATATCCAAATCCATACCGGACCAGTTTCTGGCATACCAGGCAACATTGGCAGCATAGTGAGGAGTTGCTACTTGTTTTTGCCAGCGAGATCTTGGTTCAAGGTGGTGAACAATAAAGGCATCAAATCCAATCCCAGCCCAGAGTAGAAAAGGGATTCCCTGGCAAATACCCAGATCCATGGTTCGAATCGATCCATTCAGCAGTTTTTTCACACTGGTTTCCAGCGCTCCCCAATTAGTCCAGGATAAAGAAGGCAAACCCAGTTCCTGGGCCCAGACATTTGCAGTACCTGCCGGCAGGACGGCAAGAGCGGTCTCGCTTCCTATTAAACCCGCCGCGGCATTATGAATCGAACCATCACCACCAGCTACAAAAATTGCATCTTGCCCTGATGCGGAAGCCTTTTTTGCCAGCTTCGTGATGTGATCCCCGCCTTCAGTGCGGGTAATCGTTATATCCCAACCATTTGTTTCAAGGATTTTTGCCGCCCTTTCAACTAACGGAAAAGAGGGGAACCGGCCAGCCATGGGGTTGTAAATCAGCTGTCCCTGCATTTTTTCTCCAATAATAATGTAATCTTGAATATCCTGCCAAAGTTCTCCCACAGTGTACTCCATCCAGATATCACCGTCAATCAGTTGATGGTACAATCAAACCGGTAGAATCTGGAAGGAAGCTGCCCAATGATTGAGATATTAAATGATCGGTATCAGCTAGAAAAACAGCTTGGTGAAGGGGGAATGGCAATCGTCTACCAGGCGAGAGATCTCATGTTGGAACGGACAATCGCCGTCAAAATACTCAGAAAAGATTTCTCTAAATCCAAAGCATTTCAGGAACGTTTTAAAGAAGAAGCCCGGGCAGCTGCCAATCTCACCCATCCAAATATAGTGACTGTTCACGATTTTGGATTTGATAATGACCGGTTGTTCATTGTTATGGAGCACGTTCCTGGGACTGATTTAAAACAAATCATCAAAAAGTCTGGATCCCTGCCAGTTGACTATGCTTCCCGGTTATTTATTCAAGCCTGTGCAGGCATTGGATATGCTCATCGGGCCGGCCTGGTTCACTGCGATATTAAGCCCCACAATATGCTGATTACTCCGGATCACCGGTTGAAAGTGACAGATTTTGGCATTGCCAGAGCACTGGCATCCATTAAACATGACGAACAATCTCAAGCTATTTGGGGTTCCCCGGCTTATTTCTCACCGGAACAGGCTGCCGGGAGAGCGCCATCCCCCGCCGCTGATGTTTACAGCCTTGGTATTGTTTTATTTGAAATGTTAACAGGCGAACTTCCGTTTACTGATCCTTCTCCCCAGGAATTGGCTCTGCTCCATAGATATAAAGCTCCCCCCTCTGCCAGGGAAATTAATCCTGAGATTTCTGCCGAATTAGAGGAAATCATTGTTAAGGTGCTTTCCAAAGAACCCAGTTCACGATACAGGACTGCGGACCAGCTGGGGAGGATTGTTATCAGCTTTACCGAAATGCTTGATCTGCAAACTCAGATAGAAATTCCAGCTCCCCTTCCTGAAGACAAAAATCTGCAAGCAATCCTGAACCTCAAGAATAAAAAAGCCAGTAAACAATGGTTGACAATCTTGCTGGGTTTGCTGTCCCTGATAACCGTGGGCGGGTTGATTCCCTTTTGGATTTGGGTATACTTTCAGTTAAATTAAACTATTCCCCCCACTTACTCTTGTTTGGCAAGCAACATGCAGGAATCTAAGACAAGATTGGAAATATTACAACTATTTTGTGGTTTCATATGAAAAAACCTTATCTAATTTCACCATCAATTCTCTCGGCAGACTTTACCCAACTGGGGGATCAAATCAAACAGGCTGAAGAAGCAGGGGCAGATTGGTTCCATGTTGATATCATGGATGGGCATTTTGTGCCCAACATTTCTATGGGCCCAGTCATTGTGGAAGCCTGTAAGAGAGTGACTGATCTCCCCTTAGATGTCCATTTAATGATTGAAAATCCTGAAGTATACCTGGAAGATTTTGTGAATGCTGGCGCCGGGGTTCTGACAGTTCATATTGAAACCTGCCCGGAGATGGATATGACTCTGCAAACCATCCACGACCTGGGCTGTAAAGCCGGGATTACATTAAAACCAGCAACGGGGGTAGATAAAATAAAACCTTATCTGAAAGATGTTGATCTGGTACTGGTGATGACTGTAAATCCGGGGTTTTCAGGACAATCATTTATGCCGGAAGTGGTCCCAAAGATCGGGCGGATCAGAAATATCCTGGATGAGATCAATCCTGATGCTTTAATAGAAGTGGATGGAGGGATCAATTCAAAAACTATCCGGCAGACTTATGATCAGGGGGCAGAGATTTTTGTTGCAGCCAGTGCGATTTTTAATCACCCCCTTGGGATACAAACAGGTATTCAATCACTTCGGGATATGCTTCTATAAATTGGGCTTCCAGAGCTATAAACAAGGGAGCTGGTGATTTAAAAAAGCACCAGCTCCCAATTAAATGCATTGCGGGAGAAGGAAAAGAAACAACCTGTCTCCCACAACGAAATCTATACTTTAGTGTTAATGAGTCCTCTGAAAAAACACCATTTTAAACAAAGTTGAATGCAAAAACGAA
>CAZHHT010000085.1:524-13846 GCA_964532455.1 uncultured Anaerolineales bacterium | reverse complement strand
CAGAGGAGGTAAAAACTAGGAGAGATAAGATCAAGAAAAGGACTTTACGGGAACGCAAGCGGCTTCATCAGCTGCAGTTTGAGGGAGTATAATCAGAGTGAAAAGTCTCTATTCAAAATATGAAATTGTGTCCCAAAGGGTCTGACAACGTACAAAGCAAACATTGGAGTCCCTTCCTCCGCTTGGTCTTGTTGTTTGTAATAATCGGCATCTCTTACAGGTAGATAATCTACCACAAAAAACTGTCTCAATTTAGGCATCATAAAGCTTCATTTTTTGTGATAAAGGAAGAATAGAGTAACTATGTTCAATCGAATTCTTGTACCGTTAGATGGTTCGGAAACTGCAGAAAAAGTATTGCCCATAGTCGTCGCAGAAGCCCGACTTCATAGAGCAGTTGTTGTTCTGTTACGCGTTATCGCTCCCTTGCGGCAATCGTTGAT
Organism: uncultured Anaerolineales bacterium; assembly: GCA_964532455.1. GTDB lineage: Bacteria > Chloroflexota > Anaerolineae > Anaerolineales > UBA11858 > B10-G9. The sequence continues at coordinate 13,403 of CAZHHT010000085.1, read as the reverse complement.
GGCTAGCCCGAGTGTTATCTCTGAGGTTTTTAAGCAAGTGGAACTTATCGCCCAAGATAATTTAGAGGAGATTGCTGAGAAGATTCGTGCAGAGGGATTAGAAGTGGAGACCATCATCGAACGAGGCACTCCTGCCCGGCGGACAATAGAGATTGCTCAAGAAAGTGCCTGTGATTTGATAATTATCGGCTCTCATGGTGAAACTGGAATGCATCAATGGCGATTTAGCAGCGTAGCAAATAAAATCATCAGGGCGGAATCACCCATAACTATAATGATTATAAAAACAAGAAACCAAAATGATCTGGGCAGGTGGTAGTGGTTAATTCAATTACAACTCTCTTTTCAACGGGGGGCCCGGAAACGATGGATGGCATTGCTGTTCTGATTTCGGCTGGCATCTTCATCCTCGTCTTTCTCGCAATTTCATTTCATCTATTGCATGAGACCGCAGCAACTCTACTGGGTGCTGTAGCTGTATTATTGGTCACCTATATCGGGGGACACTATAATCCGGATTTGAGATTGCTTACCTTTGATGATGCCATGATGGTGGTAGATTGGAACGTCATCTTTCTCATCATGGGAATGATGATATTTATGTCCATCCTGGACGAAACCAATGTTTTCAAATGGCTGGCTTTTCGTCTTTATTCAGTGGCAAAGGGGAACGCCTGGATCATCGCGTTGTCACTGATTTTATTGACCGGGATTACTTCCGCATTTTTGAACGATGTCACCGCCATCCTGATGCTGGTCCCTCTGTCTATTCAGATGGCTTCCGCAATCGGGCTGAACCCAATGGTTATTGTGATCCCAGAGGTATTGGCTTCCAATATCGGCGGTGCGGCCACCTTGATCGGTGATCCACCCAGCACAATAGTGGGATCCCATATTGGGATTAGTTTCAGTGATTACTTGGTCAATATGGCCCCGGTTGCGATAATCTGCATGATAGCACTTCTTGTGGTTCATTGGTTTCAATACCGCAAGGATTATGGCGACGCGACGCGAAAAGTTTCCAAGACACTTACAGATCAATTGGCTTCCGATGCCAAGATCGGGGATTATGTAAGCCTTCGTAAGGCACTGGTGGTTGCCCTGTTTACGTTTGTCGGGTTTTTCGTCGCCGATATATTTGACCAAATGCCCGTGGGTGTGGTAGCCCTCAGTGGCGCAGCCTTTTTAACAGTCTGGGTAAAACCCGATATGCACCGCATGATCCGGGAAGTGAATTGGACAACCCTGCTCTTCTTTATCGGCTTGTTTATCGTAGTTGGCGGGATGGAAGCAACCGGAGCGATAGAATGGCTGGCTTCTCAGGTCATCCTCCTTGCGGGGGATAGTCTTCACAGGGCGGCAGTGTTAATCACATGGGTGGCTGGGATAGCCTCAGGGATTGTGGCGAATATCCCGTTCACTATAGCTGCACTCCCGGTAGCTGATTACCTAACCGCCAATATTCCAGGTGGAACCGAAAGTCGGATCATCTATTGGGCATTGATCTTGGGCGCCGATTTTGGAGGGAATGCTACCTACCTGGGTTCTGCTCCCAATATTGTAGCAGTCGGTTTACTTGCCCAGGCAGGATTCCGGTTATCGTTTTCCCGTTTCGTCCGGGATGGTGTCCCGGTGACAGTACTCACATTGATCATCGCCACAATCTATTTGCTTATACGGTATTAATTAGATGGAGGTGTTTGGATGAGCCTGATTTTATGTGCTACACGAGGGGGGGAAGCCAGTTATCGCACTCAGCAAGCCGCAATTGCTTTGGCAAAAGAACACGGTGACGAGATCGTTTTTCTCTATATCATCGATCTCAGCTTCCTTAATAAAACGGCAGCTCCAATCGTTGTGAACATCGAAAACGAGTTGGACCAGATGGGGCGGTTCTTCCTGTTGATGGCCAAAGAAAGAGCCTCAGAGCAAGGCGTGGAAGTCCGTACAATTACCCGAAATGGCATAGTGCAGGAGGAAATTATTAATGCAGTAATTGAGGAGGGCGCCACACTGGTTGTGCTTGGCCGCCCTGCGGGTGAACAGAGTGCATTTCAGACATCTAGTCTACAGGCCTTTGCGGATGAGATCAAGCGTGTGACGGAAGCAGAAACGATTCTTGTTTAGTTTGCCATCACTCTCTATATCTTAAATACCATCTGTTTGTCTCCATCGGTGTAGTAGGTGATGAAATGAGCGGGATTTTTCTTCAAGGTTACGAGTCGCATCTTCTTAAGATAAGAACCGCGTGTTGCTTAAATAGGGGAAACCGGACACAGGCTATTGAGGAAAATTGCTGAATAGCAATGAGGAGCGGGCTGAAATGCTGATGAAAGAAGCTCAGAAGGAAGTCGACAATCGCTGGTCTCTCTTATAACAGATGTCAGAGATGGACTACAGATTGGAGGAAGAAGCGGCTTAGACAGGTTTGAAGAATAGTAGTGAGAATTAGAAGATGGGGCTGTCTAAAAAGTCAGCCCCTTTTTGTTTTATAGGTATATTTAGCAGGGATTAAGAGAATGCCGGCCTTTGTGGTATAAGATGCAATTTAGCTAGTAGAGCTGTTTTTTTGATCGGAAATGGATTGTGAGTTTGTGTTTTAAATTCGGTTCTCTCATGGGGTACAGGCCGTACATAAAAACCACTTAAATGAAGTCTTCGTATTCTATTTATGTGTTCATATAACGGATGAGAACAGAGGCGCGATCCCCAGAGCAGCCATCATTTGAGTTAGAATTTAGCTGTGAATTACTCCGACTTAATTTAGGTCTGGCCGTCGTAAAAATCAATTTGATGGAATATCACATATTAGCCATAAAGCTGGAATGTCAAGTATAGGGGAAATTGATTAATCATTGTATGTGAATAATCTAATTCAAGAAGATAATAAATAATTGCACCAGAATTGCACCCAAAATGAATATTTAAATAAAAATCCCTCGATATTTGAGGGATTTCTCTCGATGAGCGTGGTAGGAATCGAACCTACAACCAATGGCTTAAAAGGCCACTGCTCTACCATTGAGCTACACGCCCACTTGCGACGGTGATTTTATCACGGGCTAGAAATCACGTCAACAGGGAAGGGGAGTTTGTGACTTGAGGAGAGCGAGACGGGGAGAAATTGGGTTTAAGGTTGGAAGGTTGTGTTTATGATTGGGAGACGATGGGAAGGGGAGACGGGGGGACTGAGAGACTTGGAGTTGGGGAGGCTGGGTGAAACTGAGTTTAAGGTTTAAATTATTAGCCCCCGCCGGGGAGTCGTTTTTAGCCCTATGATTTTGCGCAGCACCCTGGCGGGGTATCATAGGGTGGGAGGAAAATAGAGCGTCCTATCTCCTGGTTTATCATTATGATTAACTAATCTTCTCATGGATCCTTCGCAGAGCTCAGGATGACAAACAGGGAAAGAGTTCCTTTTTAGAGGGACTTACTTTACATAGCCCGCGGCTTTAGCCGACGGGTGATAGTGCAAAACAGGAAATTGCCGCGTTAGTTCTGAGCTTGCCGAAGGGCTCCCTTCCGACTACCATTTCGTGTCCGCTTAGGGTTCGCCCGCAATGACATAGTAGAGAGAGTTATCTGCCGAAGTTTCCTGTACACTACATACTGATTATTTGCCTTGCACCCCGCATATTTGGGGGTCATTTTACACATAACCCGCAGATATGGGGGTGTTTTTTATGAATCGGCACAATTCTTGCACTATAGGCTTGTAAGCAGGTTATTTATTCTCAGGCGAAGAGGTGTTTATCAATCACAGAAACCTGCGCAAAGGCAGACCGGAGATGAAAACCAAATCCGAAAATCAAACTAAATTTTTCTGGTGCCCGGTCTGTATGGTGCATACTTACCACCTCAAAACCGGGGGGGAGTGGGAGTGCTTAAACGAAGACCACCAGATTTATCTGCGCTTAAGAAAAGATCCCTGGATTGAAGAGTACCGCGCCTCCAGGTCCTCCGCGTCAGCGCTGACGGGCAAAACTAGCTGATCAAGTAAGTTCTCTACTCATCACCTTTGTACCTGCTATCAAATCTGAATGAGCTTCTTTAGGGGAAATGGGTTGACATCACCTCTAAAGATGTGTATACTATATGTGTATAACAGATGAGTATACTAGAGGTGTATAATGGTTCCTGGCAGTGGTGAAAAAACCCAAAGAATAAATATTTTAATCTCAAAATCTCTGGAAAAACGATTAACTTCTGCGGCGATAAAAAGGGGGATCTCCAAATCAGCCTATGTGCGTCATGCAATTGAGCGGGAATTTGACCGGGAGCAGGAGGTCAAGCTGGAAAGGGCAGTCAGAGAGCTGGCCCCACTTTATGAGACTGACAAGGAACTCACCGCTTTCACAGATCTTGATGGAGAGGATTTATCATGAAAAGGGGAGAGGTCTGGCAAGTGAATTTGGATCCAACGGTTGGGGCGGAAATAAAAAAGAAACGTCCCTGTGTGATTGTTAACAAGAATACCCTGGGAAAATTGCCGCTGAAGATAATGGTTCCCATTACTGCCTAGAATCCCGGTTTTGAAACTGCTCCCTGGCAGGTTTTTATTAAGCACAAAGCCGAGAATGGTTTGTCAAAACCATCCTCGGCTGATACATTTCAAGTACGGTCTATTTCAGAGAAAAGGTTGGTAAAAAAGTTAGGCACCCTCTCCCCGGATATCATGGAAAAAATCAACCAGGGATTATCCATTTCACTTTCATTGGATTAACTAGAGGGGCGAGCAGGATTAATCCCAGTTGTAGTATCCGCAGTAAAAATTTTCCTTCCCGATTTTCACGTACCAGGAATTCCATTCATCTTCCTTCAGCTGAACATTCTCCCATAAATGGGCATTTTCGCTCAGGGCTTTTTCCGCCCGGTAGGAAGGGATTAGGAAGCTCTGCCATTTTTGAGGGGTATCTTCCAGGTCAAGAGCCCGGCAGGCCAGAACGGCAGCAATTTCCTGACTTTCCCGTTCCGTGAGGGTCGGACTTTCCGCCAGCTGGATCAGGTCCGGGATAGCATCGTTGGAGAGGGTCTTTAGATAGTGGGTGTCCAGGGAAGCTTCTTCCGTCCTTAACCGCTGAATGTTTTGCCGGGTAATTAAGCCGTCCACGTTTATCACGCTCATGGTCAGCACAAATCCCGCCACCGCAGCCAGTGATGCCAGGGTAAAGTAGCGCCAGCCCTGGAATATTTCCAGGATCAAGATCGCCAGGAACAGGACTCCGATCCACAACACACACAAGTGGGAGTAAGTCCGCAGCCGGGTGAAACCGTAAACAGTTTCATACAGGGCCAGCCGTTGTAATGAAGAAACCAGGATCACGCCGATACAGGCAGTGAGCGTCCCGGTCAGGACAGAAAAAGTTATCCGGTCCCGCCTCTTTTCCCGTTTTGTGATCGCGCTTAAAACCATGAACAAAAACAAGGAGAAAAATGCCACAGCCAGCAGCTCCCCAAAACCGCGCCGGGCATATTCGGAATAGGTGTATCCCTGCAGGGAGATGTTCTTTTCTCCTCCGAAGAAATACTTGAGCTGAATGGTGACGAAGGAAATAAAGAGCAGGTTTACGCAGCCCAGGATGATAGTAGTTTCAGTGAAGCCCAGGAAACGGGGAGGCCAGGGTTTATCGATGCCGACCAGCGTTTCCTCTTCACTTTTAAAGAGGGCGTGTAAAAGCACCCCCCCGGTCAGGAAAGTCCAGATGCTGATAAGGACCAGGCGCAGGATGTATTCCGGCAGCTTTTCCAGCCGCAGCAGCTCAATGATATCCTGCAGCCATTTGGAAAAGATAGGATCCGCTTCTGCCAGCAGGGAAGCCAGCACAGCCACGACCGGCAGCGCCAGCAGGATACCCCGAATATAAGGCAGGCTCTTTTTCCAGCCTGACAGTTTAGGTAGTTTCTCCCCAGTATCTTCCTCTTCTTCTTTCTTGGTGGTGAGCAAGTTAAACGGCAGCGCAATAGAATTCACAAACAGGCGGAAAGCGCCGACAATATAGTCACTCAGGCTGTAGGCAAACCAGCGGCCGCCCCGGAAGGAAAGCAGGAATAATCCCAGAAATCCGATGGTCATTAAGTGATTCAGTATCCTGGTAAAGGGTTCTTCCCGAAAAAACCCCAGGGAACTAAAGATAAGAATCACTGGGATCAACGGCAAGCTTTTGTTGACCGGGGATTTTTCCTCTAGGCGGGAAAGGGCAACCAACCCGGCTAACAGCAGTACGACCTGGATAAAAAAGGATATCCCCAGTGGTTTGCCCCAGTACAGCAGGTCAAAACTCCAGCCGATAATCAGAGCGGTATACCAGAGAGTGGATCTGTTCTTAACCATACCCAACTCCTTTATTCTAAAACTAGTTAGGTGATAGGGAAAATGTGATAAGTATTTAGAAACGAATTAGTGAGACAAGCATGGAAAGCACGATCAGGATTCCAATAATACTCATAACAATTCGCTGCATTCGCAGTTGACGTTTATTCTGGGACATAAGGCTCCTTAAGGGCTATTGATGCTTTCAAATGATGCTCATTTTAGCACGGCCGGGCTGTTATTCCAAATGCTTTTTGATAGATTGAGCGATTTTGAGAGTTATTTTTGGTGTTTGAGAGAGTTCTTCTACGCTGGCTTGCCGGATGTTCTGAATCGTGTGGAATTTCTTAAGCAATTCGCGCCGGCGGGCAGGACCAACCCCGGGTATTTTTTCCAGGCTGGACTGCAGTCCCTGGCGGGAACGGCGTTTGCGGTGGGCAGATATGGCAAAGCGGTGCGCTTCATCTCGGGATCGCTGCAGCAGCTGCAGTCCGGGAGAATTTTTTTCAAAACTCACCGGATAATCTTCATCGGGAAGATAGACTTCTTCATAACGTTTTGCCAGGCCGGCAACAGGAATAGTATCCAGCAGATCAAACTCCCGCAGCACTTCCACAGCCCGGTTAAGCTGTCCTTTGCCGCCGTCTATCAACACCAGGTCTGGCAGGGATGAAAAAGAGGAATCTGGCTTTCCCCCCGGCGCCCTGCTTTCTTCCCTGGAGAGCGCCAGCCGCTGAAACCGCCGCCGCAGGATTTCTTCCATGCTGGCGTAATCATCGGGACCCTGCACAGACCGGATATTAAAATGGCGGTAGTGGTTCTTTTCGGGGCGCCCTTTGAGGAAAACCACCATGCTTCCCACCAGAGCAGTCCCTCCGGTGTTGGAGATGTCATAACATTCAATCCGCATGGGGGGCGAACTCAATTTCAGTTGATTCTGCAGGTCATCCAGCGCACCCTCGGCCCGGTCCTGTTCGGAATTTTTACGGGTCTTTAGAGCAGTTAACATAGCTGCCGCATTCTCTGCTGCCATGTCGACTAATTTTTTCTTTTCCGCCCTCCTGGGGACGATTAACTCCACTTTTTTTCCGCCCCGCTGGCTTTTTAACCACTGGCGGATGATCCTGGCTTCCTCCACCTCCCGGGGTAAAAGGATTTCGGGTGGAATGGTCGGCGCCTGGTCGTAAAACTGTTTGATGACTTCTGAAAGCAGGTCTTGATCGGCGGTTTGATCGGTATCTTCAACCAGGAAGTATTCCCGGCCGGTTAGTTTTCCTCCCCGGATGAAAAACACCTGCACACAGGCGGTGTTTTCCAGGCTGGCCATGGCAATCACATCAGAATCGGTATATTTGGTGGAGATAATCCGCTGTTTCTCAACGATTTTCTGGATCGCATCCATCTGGTCCCGGATCTGGGCTGCCCTTTCATAGTTCATATCTGAAGAGGCTTGTTTCATCTCTTCCTCTAGCTTTAACACAATAGACTCGGTCCGTCCGTTGAGAAAAGCCCCCAATTCTTTGATCATATTCCGGTAATCTTCCTGGTTGATCCGGCCAATGCAGGGTGCAGTACAAAGTTGAATATCATAATATAGACATGCCCGCTGATCTTCACCCGTAATGGTCCGGCTGCAGGTCAGGTAGGGAAAGATCCGACGCAGTAAATCCAGGGTCTGGTTGACTGCCCAAGAGTTGATAAAGGGACCATAATAACGGGATCCGTCTTTATCCACCTTTCTGGTCACCGTCACTTTGGGAAATGGATCTGCCCAATGAATTTTGATATAGGGGTAGCGTTTGTCATCCTTGAGCTGTACATTATAAAAAGGTTGGTATTCCTTGATCAGGTTCATTTCCAGGATCAGTGCTTCCAACTCAGAAGCAACGATGATCCATTCAATATCCCTGATGTCCTTTACCAGTTGACTCGTCCGGGGATTTTTCCCCGCGCTGGCGTGGAAATAGGAACGCACCCGGTGGCGGAGATTTATTGCCTTTCCCACATAAATCACCTTACCCTGGTCATTTTTCATCAGGTAACAGCCGGGTTGGGTGGGGACTGATTTCAGGATATCCTGGATGTGTTCAGAGATCTCCATAACAAAAAAATTGTATCACAAGCAGGGTCAGCTTCTGCCGGGATACCCTTATGGCTGACGATGGAACTTCCCTTAAATATCCCCGCTTCTTCCTGACTCTAAGGAAGAACATCCTTTTCAGGGATGCCATCCGAAACTTGTTCCCGGCCCGGGTTCCCTTTATACTATAGCTATGATTTCAGCACCGGAATTACCAGGGTTTTCCCGTTTTTGGACAGTCTCGGAGGTAAATACTTACCTTAAGACCTTGATGGAGGCTGACAGCAGCCTGCAGAATCTCTGGGTGGAAGGGGAAATCTCCAATCTCTCCCGTCCTGCCTCGGGTCACCTGTATTTCACTCTTAAGGATCAGAATTCTTCTTTGCGCTGCGTGATGTGGAAAAACCGCGCTGCGGTAGTGGGTACAATGCTGCAGGAAGGTGGGGCCGTTGAAGCTCATGGCAATCTCAGCGTGTATGAACAACGGGGGCAGTATCAGTTGTACATCGATTTTCTCAGACCCCGGGGAGAGGGAAAACTCTTCCAGGAGTACCAGCGGTTGAAAGCCCAGCTGGAAGGGGAGGGACTGTTTGATCCAGGGCGGAAGAGGACGCTGCCCGCCTGGCCGTCCCGGATTGGGATTGTGACCTCGGCAACCGGGGCTGCCTTCCAGGACATGATGGATACATTAAAACGCCGGTACCCATTGGTAAAGATCTTATTGTCGCCGACTTCAGTGCAAGGTGAGAATGCACCAGCGGAGATAGTTGCTGCCTTAAATAGGCTCTATGACCTTAAACTGGATTTGATTCTAATCGGAAGGGGTGGGGGATCAATAGAAGATTTATGGGCTTTTAATGATGAGCGGGTTGCCCGGGCAATATTTGAATCTCCAGTCCCGGTGATCAGCGGAGTGGGGCATGAAACCGACTTTACGATTTCTGATTTTGTGGCCGATCTGCGCGCGCCAACGCCAACAGCAGCAGCGGAACTTGCGGTGCCGGATCAGGGAGAATTGCGAACAGGTATCGCCGAATTTGAATCCAGGGCATTAAGATCAATCCAGGGAATCTTCTCTGAACAGCGCTGGAAACTGGAAACCTTATCCGGAGTGATTACCCGGCTTTCACCCCTGGGAGAAATTATTAACGGCCGGCAGCGTCTGGATGAATTATCCGGTCGGTTGGAAAGAGCGGGGGCAGGGTATTTGAAAGGGGCAGGGGACAAATGTAATTCCTTACAGGCCAGGTTGTCCGCCCTCAACCCGGAATCGATTTTAAAACGCGGATACTCGGTTCTGACCGCGGACGATGGATCCATGGTATATCAAGTGGGGCAGGTCAGCTCAGGCGAACATTTACAGGTCCGGGTGAGCGACGGCGAATTTGAAGTGAATGTGAGGTAAGGAGGATATGAAGACCCAGGAGTTTCTTAAAACTCCGAGATCCTAGCTTCAATAGATCCTGGAATCAGATTGAGAATCTAATTTTCCTTTCATACTATTCTTTTACATATCTCTTATTCATTTCATAGAGTGGAATTCTATAATTAATGAAGCGAATCCAATCTCCCGAGAGGCTTGAAAGTCTCTCGGGGATTTGAATATGGAGGAAATAAGATGAATTTAGATCACTATACAACCAGATCCCAGCAGGCTGTTTTACGTGCCCAACGGCTGGCTGAGGAATTTAATCATCAGGAAGTTGAACCAATTCACCTCTTGTATGCCCTGCTGGAAGAAAGTGAGGGTGTTGTCCCTGCTGTTGTAACCAGGATTGCGGGGGGAATCCAGGGTCTGCGCGAAGAACTGCTGAAGGATCTCTCTGAACAGCCGAAAGTATACGGCGGCAACATCAGGGTAGCGTTAAATAGAAAAACCAGTGATGTTTTGTCTGCCGGAGAGAGGTATGCAAAAGGAATGCAGGATGAATATGTTTCCACCGAACATCTCCTTTTGGGTTTTATTGAGAGTCCTGAAGGGGCCCGTTTAAAGAACTATGGCTTAACCATAGATGCTGTATTGGAAGCGCTGAAGGATGTTCGCGGTTCCCAACAGGTGACATCTCAGACACCGGAGGATACATACGAAGCCTTGAAGAAATACGGCCGGGACCTGACCGATTTAGCCCGGCGTGGAAAACTGGATCCTGTAATCGGACGGGATGAAGAAACCCGGAGGTTGATCCAGATCCTTTCCCGCAGGACAAAAAATAATCCTGCCCTGATTGGAGAACCGGGAACGGGAAAAACAGCTATTGTGGAAGGACTTGCCCAGCGTATTGTCAAAGGTGACGTCCCGGATGGGTTAAAGAACAAAAAGCTCATTCAGCTTGATATGGGTGCCCTGGTTGCGGGCGCAAAATATCGGGGTGAGTTTGAAGAACGGTTAAAAGCTGTATTAAATGAAATAACTTCTGCAGAGGGTGAGATTTTGCTGTTTGTCGATGAGATGCATACGGTGGTGGGAGCGGGCGCTGCGGAAGGGGCAATGGATGCCGGCAATATGCTCAAACCGATGCTTGCCCGGGGTGAGCTGCACCTGATTGGGGCCACCACGCTGAATGAATATCGGAAGTATATTGAAAAAGACGCCGCTTTGGAGCGGCGCTTCCAGCCGCTATTAGTGGAAGAACCCAGTGTAGAAGCGACTATCAGTATTTTGCGTGGATTAAAAGAACGTTATGAGCTTCATCATGGAGTGCGCATCACGGATCCAGCAACGATTGCTGCTGCAACTCTGTCCAACCGTTATATCGCGGACCGGCAGCTGCCTGACAAAGCAATCGATTTAATCGATGAAGCTGGAGCCAGGCTGAGGACGGAAATTGACTCCAAGCCCCGCGCTCTGGACGAGGTTGACCGCCAGATCATGCAGCTGGAGATTGAACGAGAGGCGCTGAAAAAAGAAAAGGATAAATCTTCCAAAGAACGATTGGACGCTCTGAAGGAAGAGCTGGCCAATCTGAAAGAAGATCACAAACACCTCCATACACGCTGGATGATGGAAAAAGATATCATTGGTGAGGTTCGAAAGGTCAAAAAAGAGATAGACCAGACTCGGGTTGAAATTGAAAAAGCAGAGCGAGAAGCGAATTTGGAACTTGCTGCCCGACTTCAATATGGCACTTTACGAGACCAGGAAAAGTTGCTTGCTGAAAAAGAAGAGCGCTTAAAAGAAGTCCAAGCAGATGGAGCCATGCTTAAAGAAGAAGTTGATGAGGAAGAAATTGCTGGTGTGATTTCCCGCTGGACAGGTATACCAATTTCCCGATTAATGGAAAGTGAAACCCAAAAACTTATTCACATGGAGGAGCGTCTTCATGAACGGGTTGTGGGGCAGGACGCCGCTATCCAGGTAGTATCCAATGCTGTCCGCAGATCTCGGGCTGGATTGCAGGATCCTAACCGTCCGATTGGTTCCTTTATATTTATGGGGCCTACTGGGGTTGGGAAAACCGAACTCGCCCGTGCGCTGGCTGAGTTTCTATTCGACAATCAGGAAGCCATGGTGCGGATCGATATGAGTGAATATCAGGAAAAACATACCGTTTCCAGATTGATCGGATCCCCTCCGGGTTATATTGGTTATGGAGAAGGCGGTCAGCTTACTGAAGCGGTTCGGCGGCGACAATACAGTGTGGTGTTGTTTGATGAGATTGAGAAAGCTCACAGTGAAGTACTTAATACCCTGCTGCAGTTACTAGATGACGGCCGATTGACAGATGGACAGGGTAGGACAGTGGATTTTAGAAACACTGTGATAATCATGACCAGCAATATCGGCAGTGAAGCTTGGACTGGGCAAGCTAAGGACTGGAATGAGGAAGAAGCCAGGGAATACACATTAAAAGCGCTCCGGGCTGCATTCCGCCCTGAGTTCTTAAACCGGGTGGATGAAATTGTCAGTTTCCACCCCCTTTCAAGAGAGAACATTCTGGAAATTGTCGGCATTCAATTGAAACGGGTTGAAAAACTTGTCCAGGCACAGGGGTTTTCTCTTGAGGTCACCGATAAAGCCCAGCACTACCTTGCTGACCAGGGATATGATCCCGATTTCGGTGCCCGGCCATTAAAGCGGACTATTCAAAGACAGCTTCAGGATCCTCTGGCTCTGGCAATCCTGTCCGGCGAGTTTATTGCGGGGGATACCATCCGGGTGGAAGTGGGGGATAAGGGCTTAGAATTTTCCTCAGTGATGGTGGGGGAGGGGGAGTGAGAATAAAATAATATAAAGGGGCTGTGCCAATTACTTTTGGGACAGCCCCTTATGAAACCCTCATTCCTTGAAATTAAATTTCATATATTCAGCTTCCCAGTCCTCTACAAATTTTCTATAATCTGCATGTTTTTCTTCAAACTTACATTTATTTTCATCACTAAATTGATCTGGAATAAACATAGGCTTAACAAAATCTGGTATTCTTAAACCCAAATATTCACCGTAGCTGGAGAAATTCCAATACTCCGCTTTGGATACTAATTCTGCAGC